>JBARNF010000191.1:0-11405 GCA_049802835.1 Bradyrhizobium sp. | reverse complement strand
ATCGACCTCTCCCCGCCGGGGAGAGGTGAACTGAGATCGTGGCTCGCGACTTCGTTCCATAGGACGAGTCGGGCTACGACATCACTTCGTCAGCGGGCAGCCGCTGTCCTTGGCGGAGAAGAACGCCTTGTCGCCGGAGACGGTGGCGAGCTGCTTGTAGTAGTCCCACGGCTTCTTCGAGTCCGACGGCTTCTTGACCTCGAACAGATACATGTCGTGGACCATGCGGCCGTTGGCCAGCACCTTGCCTTGCGCGAAGGCGTCGTCGACCGGCAGTTCCTTCAGCTTGGCTACGACCGCATCCGAGTCCTTGGTTCCGGCCGCCTTCACCGCCTTCAGATAAGACAGCGTCGCGGAGTACGTCCCGGCGTGGATCATGCTCGGCATGCGCCCGGTGCGCTTCATGAAGCGCTCGCTGAAGGCGCGGGCCTTGTCGTCGCGATCCCAGTAGAAGCCCTCGGTCAGGATCAGGCCCTGCGCGGCTTCGAGGCCGAGACCGTGCACCTCCGACAAAGTCATCAGCAGGCCGGCGAGCTTCTGGCCGCCCTTGACGATGCCGAACTCGGCCGCCTGCTTGATCGAGTTGGTGGTGTCGAGGCCGGCATTGGCGAGCCCGATGACCTTGGCCTTGGAGCTCTGCGCCTGCAGCAGGAAGGAGGAGAAGTCCGACGAGTTGAGCGGAATGCGCACCGAACCCAGCACCTTGCCGCCCTTCGACGTCACGATGTCGCTGGTGTCCTTCTCCAAGGCGTAGCCGAACGCGTAGTCGGCGGTCATGAAGAACCAGGTGTTGCCGCCGGACTCGACCAGCGCCCCGCCGGTGCCGACCGCGAGCGCGCGCGTGTCATAGGCCCAATGGAAGCCGTAGGGCGTGCAGGCATCGCCCGTGATGCGCGAGGTCGCGGCTCCGACGACGATGTCGATCTTCTTTTTCTCCTTCGACAGCTCCTGGATCGCGAGCGCGACCGAGGAGGTCGTCAGCTCCGTGATCATGTCGACACCCTCGGTGTCGTACCAGCGCCGCGCGATCGATGAGGCGAGATCCGGCTTGTTCTGATGGTCGGCGGTGACCAGCTCGACCTTCTGGCCCAGCACCTCGCCGCCGAAATCCTCGATCGCCATCCTGGCGGCCTCGACGGAATATTTGCCGCCATAGTCGGCATAGACACCGGACTGGTCGTTGAGAATGCCGATCTTGACCTGTGCCGACGCCGGCGCCGCCACCAGCAACGCCCCAACCGCGGCAAAGGCCAGCAATCCCGATTTCATCTGTCGTCTCCCAGAGTTTCTTCGTTTTGACGGGTCATTCGATTTGGAATGCCTAACCATGTTATGCCAGAACCCCGGCCGCGCCCATCCCTTCCCGTGACGGCGACCCGTGCGCGGCCCCGGCACTGACATAGGGCTCGGAGAGTTCGCCGGCATGGTAACGTCAATGATTCGCCGCGCTAGGGCGCCGGCTTGGTGCGCCGCGATCCGTCGGCGAGGTTGCGGACCACGACATAGAAGATCGGCGTGAAGATCAGGCCGAACAGCGTCACGCCGAGCATGCCGAAGAACACCGCGACACCGACCGCCTGGCGCATCTCCGACCCGGATCCGGTGGAGACGACGAGTGGCAGCACGCCGAGGATGAACGCGAAGGACGTCATCAGGATCGGCCGCAGCCGCAGCCGGCAGGCCTCGATCACGGCGTCGAGCCGCTCGCGCCCCTCGCGTTCGATGTCGCGGGCGAACTCCACGATCAGAATCGCATTCTTGGCCGCGAGCCCGACCAGCACCACGAAGCCGATCTGGGTCAGGATGTTGACGTCCTGGCCCATGATGCGCACGCCGATGGTCGCCGCCAACAGGCACATTGGCACGATCAGGATGACGGCAAAGGGCAGGCTCCAGCTGCCATATTGCGCCGACAGCACCAGGAACACGAACAGCACGCAGATCGGAAACACATAGAGCCCCGAATTGCCGCCGGTGACCTGCTGATAGGACAGGTCGGTCCATTCATAGGAGAAGCCGCTCGGCAGCGTCTCGTCCGCGAGCCGCTTCATGGTGTCGATCGCGGTCGCCGAGCTGGTCCCCGGCAAGGTGTCGCCCTGCACTTCGGACGATGGATAGAGATTGTAGCGCGCGACGCGATCGGGCCCGGAGATGTCCTTGAAGCCGACCACGCTGCCGAGCTGCACCATATCCCCGGCAGCGTTGCGGGTGCGCAGGCGGGCGAGATCCGCCGTCTCCTTGCGGAACGGCAGGTCGGCCTGAGCCGTGACGTGGTAGGTGCGGCCGAACAGGTTGAAGTCGTTGACATAGGCCGAACCGAAATAGGTCTCGATCGTCTCGGTGATGTTGGCGATGGGAACGCCGAGCTTCTGCGCCTTGACCCGGTCGATATCGACGAACACCTGCGGCGTGTTGGCGCTGTAGGGCGAAAACACCGCAGTCAGTCCCGGCGCCTTGCGCGCCGCCCCGACCAGTTCATCGGTCGCCGCCGCCAACAGGTCGCTGCCGCGGCCCTGGCGATCCTGGATCCGCATGGTGAAGCCACCGCCGGTGCCGATGCCGGGGACTGCCGGCGGCGGGATCACGATGATGAAGGCGTCTTCGATCACCGCCAGCCGCTTGCGTAGCTCCGCGGTGATGGAATTGGCCGTCAGCCCTTTCCTGGCGCGGGCCTCAGGCTCGTCGAACACCGGAAACAGTGCCGCGGAATTGCCGGACTGGGTGCGCGTGGCGCCCGACAAGCCCGCCAGCGCCGGAACGCGCACGACGCCCGGCGTCGCCAGCGCGATGTTCTCGATCTTGCGCACGACGTCCGTGGTGCGGGCCAGCGAGGCCGCGCCGGGCAATTGCACCGCGACGATGACGTAGCCACGGTCCTGCGCTGGAATGAAGCCTTGCGGTGTGGTGTACAGCAGCCAGCCGGCGCTGCCGATCAGCAGCGCATAGATCACGAGCATCAAGGCCGCGTGGCCGATCACGAAGCCTGCCACCCGCGCGTAGCCGTGCGACAACCGGTCGAAGACGCGGTTGAACAGGCCGGTGAAGGCGCCCCAGCCGCGGGCGATGACATTCCAGCGCGCCGGCGGCCGCTTCTCGCCATGCGGCTGCAGCAGTTGCGATGCCAGCGCCGGCGACAGCGTCAGCGAACAGAAGCAGGAGATCGCGGTGGCGACCGCGATGGTGACGGCGAACTGCTGGAAGAACTGCCCGGAAATGCCGCCGAGGAACGCGGTCGGCACGAACACGGCGCACAACACCAGCGCGATCGAGACCAGCGCGCCGCCGACTTCCTCCATGGTCTTCAGCGCGGCGTCGCGCCGGCTCATGCCGTGCTCCAGATGCCGCTCGACATTCTCGACCACGACGATGGCGTCGTCGACCACGATGCCGACCGCAAGCACCAGGCCGAACAGCGTGAGATTGTTGATCGAGAAGCCGAGCGCGGCCATCACCGCGAAGGTGCCGACCAGCGACACGGGAATCGCGATGATGGGAATGATCGCAGGGCGCCAGCCCTGCAGGAACACCAGCACCACGATCACGACGAGCACCATCGCCTCGTAAATCGTTTTCACCAGCTCGCTCACCGACTGGGCGATGAACTCGGTCGGGTTGTAGCCGATATTGTAGTCCAGCCCTTTCGGGAAATTGCCCTTGAGACGGACCATGGTGTCGGAGATGCGCTTGGCGGTGGCGAGCGCGTTCGAACCGGGGCGCTGGAACACCAGCATGGCCACAGCTGATTTCCGCAACAGGAACCCGTTGGTCGAAAAATCCAGCGCGCCGAGCTCGATCCTGGCCACGTCGCGCAGCCGCACCGTGCGGCCGTCGCTGCCGGCCTTGACGACGATGTCCTCGAACTGCTGCGGCTCCTTGAGCCGGCCGGTGAAGGTCAGATTGGGCTGGAAGGCGCGGTCGGCGATCGGCGGCGACGCGATCTGGCCGCCGGTGATCTGGAGGTTCTGGGACCGGATCGCCGCGATCACATCGCCCGCGGTCATGCCGAGATTGGCGATCTTGTCGGGATCGAGCCACAGCCGCATCGAATAGTCGCGCGCACCGAAGATCGTGATGTCGCCGACCCCGTCGAGCCGCAGCAACTGATCACGGGCCTGCAGCAACGCATAGTTGGAGATGTAGGTCTGGTCGAAAGTGTCGTCCGGCGACAGCATGAACACGACCATCATCAGGTCCGGGCTGTTCTTGCGGGTGACGACGCCGTTGCGCTGCACCTCCTCCGGCAGCCGCGGCTGCGCGATCGCGACGCGGTTCTGCACCAGCACCTGGGCCTTGTCGAGATCGGTGCCGAGCTTGAAGGTCACCGTGATGTTCAGCTGGCCGTTCGACGTCGCCTGGCTGTACAGATACAGCATGTCGTCGACGCCGTTGATCTCCTGCTCGATCGGAGCCGCGACCGTGTCGGAGACCGTTTGCGCCGAGGCGCCCGGATATTGCGTGGTGACGACCACCGTCGGCGGCACCACTTGCGGATATTCCGAGACCGGCAGGGTCGTATAGGCGAGCGCGCCGACGATCAGCAGCACGATCGACAGCACCATCGCCAGGATCGGTTGATTGATGGAGAGCCGGCCGAGATTCATGTCTTGTCACCGGTCTTGCCACCGCCTGGTGCGGCCGCAGGATGCGGACTAACCTTGGCGCCGACACGGGCGCGCTGCAGTCCCTCGACGATGACGCGGTCCTCCGCCTTGAGGCCTTCGCGGATCACGCGCAGACCGTCGTCGAGCGGCCCGAGCACGACCGGCCTTGCCTCCACGGTGTTGTCGTCCTTGACGACGAACACGATTTTCCGCGACTGATCGGTGGCTACAGCGGTGTCCGGCAGCAGCAAGGCGTCATACGGCGCGCTGCCGAGCAGCCTGACGCGCGCGAACTGCCCGGGCAGGATCGACAGGTCGTGATTGGGAATCACCGCGCGGCTGCGCAAGGTGCCGGTCGAAACGTCGAGGCGGTTGTCGAGAAAATCCATCTTGCCGTCATGCGACGGTTTGGTCTCGCCGGTCAGCGTCACCTGCACCGGATTGGGCGTCTCGCGCGAGCTTGGCCGCTTGCCCTCGAAATACAGCCGGTTGTTCTTCAGGTAGGTCGCCTCGTCCATGTCGAAATAGATATAGATCGGGTCCATCGAGACGATCGTGGTCAGGAGCGTCGAGGCACCGCCATCGCTGCCCTGGACGAGATTGCCGACACTGACGAGATGGCGACTGACACGGCCGGTGATCGGCGCCTGCACATGCGTAAACTCGATATTGAGCTGCGCTGCCTTGAGAGCGCCCTCGGCCTGCGTTTCCGCAGCGTGGGCCGCCTGCAGCGCCTGACGGCGCTGATCGACGATGGAGTCGGAGACGGCCTGGCTCTGGTTCAAGGTCAGGCTGCGATCGAGTTCGCGCTTCGCGAGTTCCGCCTTCGCGCGCGCATCAGCCAATTGGCCATCGGCTTGTGTGGCGACGGCCTCGAACGGGCGGGGGTCGATCACGTAGAGCAGGTCGCCGGTCTTGACCATGGCGCCGTCGCGGAACTCGACGCTGTTCACATAGCCCCCGACCCGCGCCCGGACCTGGACTTCCTCGACCGCCTCGAAGCGCCCGGTGAACTCGTCCCAATCGGTGACCGTGCGCCTGGTCGGCTGTGCCACGGTGACCGGCGGAGCGGCCGGGGCCGCAGCCTGCTGCGGGGGCTTCTCGCTGCAGCCCGATAGGGCCAGCACGAGCAGCACGACCGACGGCCCGATCGCGCGCACGGGCTGGACGTTGCGATCCGGGGCTTGGCGTGAAGGAACAGGGGAGGTCGTACTCAAGGTCGTCTCCTTTGCGCCGGACCGCGATCGGGGCGATCGGCCACAGGCGTTCGAGAGCATCATTGTTCGAGGCATCAGTCGACGAGATCGACACACCGCCGCTCAAGGATGGATTGGCGACTGCAGGCCCGCTTCCATAATCTCACACACGTCGTGGTTTTGTGACAGAGAAACAATCGTGCCGACTGCCGCTAAATTCGGCAGCGCCAGCCAACTCATCTGTCGAGGTCAGACCAAGGAATGAGCCGACGGTGAAAAGATATCTTATGTAAAGACGTAGTAAAGATGACGCATGTCATGGCTCGCCGGCGCGACGAGCCGGCCCGAGTTTTCTTGCGGCGCAAAAAAATGGCGCAGCACCCCGCGGTCGAGCCGACAGGCCGGAACTTGAGACATGACGGTTCTCATTTGCTCCGTTACAGTCCTTCAGAATAAACAAGAAGCAATCGTCCCGGGAGGACAAGGCATGCAAAGCGGGCGTGTCGGATTCGACGCGACAGGCGGTGATGTATTTGCCCGCCGGATCGGCGCTGAAATCGTCGGGCTGATGGGTCGCCTCGCGGCGCCGCCCGCTGCGGCAAGCGCCGCAGCCGCGACGACCCGCCGCCCACCAAGGGCCGGCTCCCTTCGATCGACCGCATAGGAGGACTGGACCAGCCATGTACACCGGCAAGCACGCCAGGCTGCGGCCGCTGCAGCCCGCCTTCATCATGGCCTCCACCGGCGAGGCCGTGACCTATCGCGAGCTCGAGGCCCGCAGCAACCGCCTCGCGCATTTGTTCCGCAAGCACGGGCTGAGGCGGCTCGACCACTATGCGATCTTCATGGAGAACAACAGCCGCTATCTCGAAGCGTGCGGCGCCGGCGAGCGCTCCGGTCTCTATTTCACCTGCGTGAACTCGTATCTGACGTCCGGCGAGCTCGCCTACATCCTCAACAACAGCCAGTCGCGGCTCCTGATCACATCGCTCGCCAAGCTCGACGTGGCGCGCGAGGCGCTGAAGGAGGCGCCCGGAATCGAATTCTGCATCGTCGCCGATGGCCCGGGCGAGAGCGCGCATGTCGTCGGCCTGCAGGAGGCGACCGCCGGTCTGCCGGCAACACCGATCGCCGACGAATGCGTGGGCACGGCGATGCTGTACTCGTCCGGCACCACGGGCCGGCCCAAGGGCATCCTGCGTCCGCTGCCCGAGCAGCCGCCGCTGCAGCAGCTGCCGATCTTCGACTTCCTGGAGAAGCTGTGGCGCTACCGCGAGGGCATGGTCTATCTGTCGCCGGCGCCGCTCTATCACTCGGCACCGCAGGCCGCCGTCAATCTCACCATCCGCTGCGGCGGCACTGTCGTCATCATGGAGACGTTCGACCCGGAGCGCTATCTCCAGCTCGTCGAGCAATGGGGCATCACCCACACCCAGCTGGTGCCGACGATGTTCTCGCGCATGCTGAAGCTGCCCGAGGAGGTCCGCACGCGCTACGATCTGTCGACGCTCGAAGTCGCGATCCATGCCGCCGCGCCCTGCCCGGCGCAGGTCAAGGAGGACATGATCAAATGGTGGGGGCCGATCATCCACGAATATTACGGCGCCACCGAAGGCCTCGGTTTCACCGCCTGCGATAGCGAGCAATGGCTCGCGCATCGCGGCACCGTCGGCAAGGTGCTGTTCGGCGATCTGCACATTCTCGATGAGGCCATGCAGCCGTGCCCGATCGGAACCGCCGGCACGGTGTGGTTCAAGACCGCATCGCCGTTCGAATATTTCAACGATCCCGAGCGCACCAGGGAGGCGCGATCGGCCGACGGCACGATGAGCACGGTCGGCGACGTCGGCCATGTCGATGCGGACGGCTATCTCTATCTCACCGACCGCGCCACCTTCATGATCATCTCCGGCGGCGTGAACATCTATCCGCAGGAATGCGAGAACCTGCTGATTACCCACCCGAAGGTCGCCGATGCCGCCGTGTTCGGCGTGCCCAATTCCGATCTCGGCGAGGAGGTGAAGGCGGTGATCCAGCCGATGTCGGGCGTCACCCCCGGCCCCGCGCTCGAAGAGGAGTTGATCACGTTCTGCCGGCAGTCGCTGTCACGGCAGAAGGTGCCGCGCTCGATCGATTTCGAGAAGGAGCTGCCGCGGCTGCCGACCGGCAAGCTGTACAAGCGCCTGCTGCGCGACCGCTATTGGGGCAACAAGACCTCGCGGATCGTCTAGGGCCACCGGCCGCCGGCTGAGCGTTGATCCTGGTCAAGCGCACCCGGTTTGACGCGGGTATTCTCTATCGATTGCGACCGCAGCGATTTCGCGAGACGACGACATGCGCGCTCATCAAATCATGACCAGATCGGTGATCACGGTGACGCCGGGAACACCTGTTGCCGAGGCCGCCCGGATCATGCTGCGCGACCATCTCGGCGGGCTACCAGTGGTCGACGCCTCCGGCACGCTGGTCGGCATGGTCACCGACGGCGACTTCCTGCGCCGCGCCGAGCTCGGCACCGAGCGCAAGCGGGGCCGCTGGCTCGATCTTCTGGTCGGACGCGGCCGCATCGGCGCCGACTTCGTCCATTCGCACGGCCGCACCGTCGGCGACATCATGAGCCGGCCTGCGGTCACCGTCAGCGCCGACGCCGGCCTTGCCGAGATCGCCGAGACCATGGAGAAGCACAGCATCAAGCGTCTGCCGGTCGTGAGCGGCGAGCGACTGATCGGCATGGTGACGCATACGGACTTCGTCCAGACGCTGGCCGATCTCGCGACCGCCGTGCCCAGTCCTACCCTCGACGATGACGGGCTCCGCAGCGCCATTCTCGACGCCCTCGACCAGGCCGCCTGCAAGCACTGCCGCTTCAACGTCGTCGTCCGCAACGGCATCGCGCATCTGACCGGCGCCGTGCGCCATGAAAGCGAGCGAGCCACCGCGATCGTCGCGGCCAAGAGCGTGCCGGGCGTCAGGGATGTGCGGGACCATATGTGGGTCTACCCGCCTCCGGAGGACGAGTTCGGTGGCGGCGACGTCGTCTCGCCGCAGGACCAGCCGTCGACCGACGACGACCAGCCGCTGTGAGGAGCGCAGCCGTGCGCCGCCGGATCCTTGTGCTCGCAATCGCCGCGCTCACCCCGATCACGCAGGCGTTGGCAGAGGATGTCGAGCACGGGCGGCGGCTGGCCGAACGCTGGTGCGCCGCGTGCCATGCCATCGACACCGAACCAACCAGATTTCGCCGCGCCCAGCCGTTCGTCGCGATTGCGGCCCGGGACAGCGTGACCAAGGAGATGCTGGTCAAGTTCCTCCTCCTTCCTCACGCGACCATGGCCAACAATCCGCTCAGCGCGGCCGATGCCGTCGATCTTGCCGCGTACATCACCGGCCTCAGGAAGTAGCCCGATACTCGTCTCGCGCGTGGGATCCGACCGGGGATCGTGCACCGAGCGGGCGATCCATCGCCGGAGCTCACCGGATTTTCACTCGGGTCCTCTGGAACAAAAACATAAAGCCGGAGTTACCCGTGTTCGCCGCCGTAGCTCGAGCACGTGGGCAGCGCCGTTCGCCGACGGGCAGGGTCGCCGTTCTCGTTGACGGAAAAACAACAAAAAACAGCGAACGAGATAGCCCTTGCATTCGTACACAAACAAGTCGGTAATTGCACGCGCAGCGTCTTCTCGTTTGTCCTGCTAGCAAGGAGCATGCGACGTGCACGGAACGCCCGGCGCCTCGCCCAAACCACGTGTGACCGACGACGAAGCGGCCTATCTGGCCGCGATCGTGGATTCGTCTGCCGACGCGATCCTCAGCACGACCACCGACGGCGTGATCCGCAGCTGGAACGCGGCCTGCGAACGAATGCTGGGTTTCTCCGCGGCCGAAATGATCGGCCGGCCAGTGTACGACATCATTCCCCCCGAGCTGTCGGAGGACGCACGCGCCATTCGGGCCCGCATCAGCAGGGGCGACTCCATCGAGAGCTTCGAAACGGTCCGGCTGACCAAGCAGGGCCGCCCGATCGAAGTCTCCATCACGTTTTCACCGGTTCGCAGCCCGCAAGATGCGATCGTCGGAATCTCGGCCATCATCCGCGATGTCACCCTGACCAAGCAGGCCGAGCGCGGCGCCGCGATGCTCGCGGCCATCGTCGCTTCATCGTCGGATGGCGTCGTCAGCAAGACGCTGGACGGCACGATCACCAGTTGGAACAAGAGCGCCGAACGCATCTTTGGCTTTTCAGAAGGAGAGATGATCAACCGCTCGATCCGCACGATCATCCCGCAGGAGCGCCAGGACGAGGAAGACCGCATCCTGGCAACCGTCATCTCCGGCGCGATCGTCGACAATTTCGAGACCATCCGCATCCGCAAGGATGGCGCGCAGATCGACGTCTCGGTCACGGTCTCCCCGGTCCGAGATCCAGCCGGCCGCATCATCGGCGCCTCCAAGATCGTGCGCGACATCACCGACAAGCGCCAGACCCGGGAACAGTTGCGCACCCTGCTCGCCGAGGTGAACCATCGCAGCAAGAACCTGTTGTCGCTGGTGCAGGCGATCGCGCGGCAGATGACCCGTCAGGGCCGGCAGCTCGACCTCAGCCGCTTCCTGGAACGGCTGCAGGCGATCGCGGCCAATCAGGATCTCCTGATCCAGAACGACTGGCGGTTCATTCCGCTCGGCGACCTCGTCCGTTCCCAGCTCGGCGCCTTCAGCGATCCCGTCAGCAACCGCATCGCGATCGATGGGCCGCAGATCGAGCTGACGCCCGAGGCCGCACAATCGATCGGCATGGCGATCCACGAGCTCGCGACCAACGCCGCCAAGTATGGTGCGCTGTCGAACGATGGCGGGCAGATCCTGATCCGCTGGAGCACGGACGGAAAGCTCTTCGACATGAGCTGGACGGAAAGCGGTGGCCCGCCGGTGGTGCCGCCCGCGCATACCGGCTTCGGCAGCCGAGTGATCTTGGACATGGTGCGGTCCGGCCTGGATGGAACGGTGGAGGTGCTATTTCCGGAGTCCGGCCTACGCTGGCATCTGACCTGCCCTCTGCAACGTCTCAGCCGCAGCAGAATCAATGCGCAACGGTGAGAAGATTCACGTTCTGATCGTCGAGGACGATCCTATGATCGGCTTCGACCTGGCCGTCGAGCTCGAGGAGGCAGGCTTTGCGGTGGTCGGCGTGGCGCCGACGGTGGCCAAGGCGCTCGAGCTGCTGGAGCGTCATCCCTGCGATCTCGCGGTGCTCGACGTCAACCTCGGACAGGAAACGTCAGCGCCGATCGCCCGCGCCCTCGTCGCGGCCGACGTACCCTTCGTCGCCGTGACCGGATATTCCGTCGATCAATGCCCGGAGGAGTTTGCCAGGGCACCGCTGCTGTCGAAGCCGTTCCAGACGGGCCGGCTTGTGGCGGCATTGAAGCGGCAATGGCATCGGTGAGGGTCGCGAGCGACCGGAGCGCAGGTCTCTTGGCGTGCGGGTCTCTTGGCGTAGCGATTAGTTGTCAACAGTCAGAGTCGAGACGCGAGCTAATACAGCACGGACGGTAGGCCCCCTCGCCCCGTTCTTACGGGGCCGCGACGAGCTTCGCTCGCGCTGAGAGGG
>JBARNF010000190.1:0-2781 GCA_049802835.1 Bradyrhizobium sp. | reverse complement strand
CTCCACGGCGGTCCCCTCGACCTTATGAACGGAGCGACAGACTGTCAGAAGAGCTTCATCGCGCTGGATGATTGACGGTCGAATACCAGTCGAGAATCTCTGCGCCGTTCCAATGCAGCACGCCGTCGAAGCGGCTGGCGTGGTCGTAGAACGCTTCGAGATACTTGATGCGGTGCGGCTGGCCGCTGATGTACGGGTGGATCGCGATCGCCATGATCTTCACCCGGTCCTTGCCTTCCGCATAGAGCCGGTCGAACTGGTCGATCGCCCGCGTGCGGAAATGCGCGGCCTCGTGGTGCTGCACGATCATCATGGTGATGTCGTTGATCTCCACCGTGTAGGGCAGGGTGACCAGCGGGCCCTTGGCGGTGCGGATCACGCTCGGCTCGTCGTCATAGACCCAGTCGCCGATGTATTTCACGCCCGCGTCGACCAAAAGCTCCGGCGTCTCCAGCGTCTGCGTCAGGCCGGGGCCGAGCCAGCCGACCGGGCGCTTGCCGGTGAAGCGCTCGAGAATGTCCATCGACCGGTTGATCATGCCGGCCTGGTCCTCCCATTTGTGCATCGGCATCTGGTCGTAGGAGTGGCCCATGAACTCCCAGCCGAGGCGCTTGGCCTCCTCGGCGACGCGGGTGTAGTCCTCGCAGACGCGGGCGTTGGTGGCGAGCGTCGGCTGGATCCCCAGCCGCTCGTAGGTCTCGAAGAAGCGCCAGGCGCCGACCCGCATGCCATATTCGTGCCAGCTCCAATGCGGCACGTCGGGCCTGAGCGCGGCGCCGGTCGGCGCCGGCAGCACTTAGCGCGGCATCGGCCGGCCGATGTCCCACACCTCGTAATTGACGATGCTCCACAGCACGAGGCGCGCGCCGCCCGGCAGCTTGAGCGGCGGACGGTCGACGATGGGGGAAAAGTCGCAGCGGTCACGCGGCAGCATGGCAGTCATCGAACACCTCGTCTGGGAGCGCGGCAGGCGTGGCCCACAAGGTTCCGTCTCGCCGCCGGAAAGTCAACGCCGGGCGGGCGGGCGCGGCGGGGTATGTCCAGAACCCGACATGGCCATGCGGCAGCCTTGATCGCTTGGATGGAACTCTTGCCGAACCAGCATCCAAGCAATCAAGTCGGGGGCGATCAGTCTGGGACCCCGCGATGGGGCGGGTATTGACGGCATCGGGGCCGGTCCCTATGGTCCGCCGCCCGTCGCGACCCTTTGCGGCGCAGACCCGCGTTTTCCGCGTCCGGACGGTTCCATGCCGCTTACCGATCTCGTAGCGCCGCAAGCGGTGCTCCAAGCGCTCAAGGTCAACAGCAAGAAACAGGCGCTGCAGGAGCTTGCCGCGCGTGCCGCCGAGCTGTCGGGGCGCGCCGAGCGGGAGATTTTCGACGTTCTGATGCAGCGCGAGAAGCTCGGCTCGACCGCGATCGGCAGCGGCATCGCCATTCCGCACGGCAAGCTCCCGAAGCTCGACCGGCTGTTCGGCCTGTTCGCGCGGCTCGACCGCCCGATCGATTTCGAGGCGCTCGACGGCCAGCCGGTCGACCTGATTTTTCTGCTGCTGGCGCCGGAGACCGCCGGCGCCGACCACCTCAAGGCGCTTGCGCGTGTCGCAAGGCTCCTGCGCGAGCCCGGCGTGGCGCGCATGCTGCGCGAATCGCATGACAAGGAATCGCTCTATGCGGTTCTGGCGATGCCGGCCGCGGGAGCGCCATAGTTCGCGCGCGCTGCGAGATTTGATCCGTCATCAAAAACACTGATGGCCGGGACGCGACCCGGCCATCAAAACAATTCAGCAACATGACGCTTCGTCAATGTGCGTAAATTCGCCGCGCCTCAGTGCAGGCTCACCGTCTCCAGCTCGTGGCTCCACGCATTGGCGATTGCCGCCTCGCGGCTGTCGGTGATCATGATCGGGGTGCCGTCGGCCGCATGCAGCGCGAACAGCATCAGACCCGGCGCGATCTCCGGCGCCTGCGGAAACAACGCCGGTACATCCTCGGAACGGATCGCCTTCACATAGGCGATTTGTCCATCCCCCAGATGGGCCAGCGCCTCCGGCGAGATGGCAGGGGGCCGTGCGATATCTTTGTTCATGGCACTCGACTCCTACGTTCTGTCAACTTTGCCGAGTCCTGTGCGGTTCCATCATTCGTGCTCGGAGATGGCGATCGTCCGTATCACGCGTTCCGGTTCCGGACGCGCGAGATCGACCGACAGCAACCCGTTACGCAAATCCGCTCCCAGTACCTCCATGCCGTCGGCCAGCACGAAGGTGCGCTGGAACTGCCGCGCGGCGATGCCGCGATGCAGATACTGGCGCGCCTTGTCGTCCTGCTGGCGCCCGCGGATGAGGAGCTGGTTCTCCTCCACGCTCACGTCGAGTTGTTCGCGCGTGAAGCCGGCGACGGCGAGGGTGATGCGCAGGCGCTCCGGCTGGTCGTTGCCGCTGGGGATCCGCTCGATGTTGTAGGGCGGATAGCCGTCGGCAGCCTTGCTGACGCGGTCGAGCGCCCGCTCGATCTCGTCGAAGCCCAGCAGGAAGGGACTGGAAAGAGAGGAAACTCGCGACATGATCCCCAAAGTCCTGTTGCAGCGACTTTGCCGTGTGAGGCCCTGTTCGGCGCCCCAACCCAAAAAGGTCCGCTTGCGGCTTTCCCCCTCGGGTCACACCAGAATATGGGCAGAAAAATTAAGGGTTCAAGAACGGGGGCCCGGACGGCCCCTTAGGGAGGCTGATTAGCACCTTTGGGGAGGCCGCCGGGCGGTCCTCGAACCTGCGCAACCCC
>JBARNF010000189.1:0-7595 GCA_049802835.1 Bradyrhizobium sp. | reverse complement strand
CGCCGCGCGCGGCGAGCCGGCCGACCGCCGTCACCACCTCGACCGTACCGCCATTGATCCCGACCACCTGGCCGGCGATGCGCGTCGACAGCCCGACGAAGTTGAGCGCGAACAGGCTCGCGGGCCGGGCATAGAGCTCGCGCGGCTCGGCGAGCTGCTCGATGCGGCCCTTGTTCATCACAGCGACGCGATCCGACATCGTCAGCGCCTCGTCCTGGTCATGGGTGACGAAGATCGCGGTCGCCTTGACGTCCTGCAGCAGGCGGCGCAGCTCGACCTGCATCTCCTCGCGCAGCCTGCGATCGAGCGCCGACAGCGCCTCGTCGAACAGCAGCACGTCCGGCTCGACGGCGATCGCGCGCGCCAGCGCCACACGCTGCTGCTGGCCGCCCGACAGCGCCGAGATGCGGCGGTCGCCGAGATGGCTGAGCTTGACCAGCGACAGCGCGCGCGCCACCGCGCGATCGATCTCGGCCTTCGGCGCGCCGCGCACTTTCAGTCCGAAGGCGACGTTGCCGGCGACGGTGAGATGCGGAAACAGCGCGTAGCTCTGGAACACGACGCCGACATTGCGCCGATGCGGCGGCACATGGGTGACGTCGCGCCCGGCGAGCGCGATCGTGCCGAAGTCGGGCGGCGCCAGGCCCGCGATGGCGCGGAGAAGCGTGGTCTTGCCGCAGCCGGAGGGCCCGAGCAAAGTGACCAGCTCGCCGCGGCGGATGGTGAGGTCGACGCGATCGAGCACGGTCGCCGCACCAAAGCGTTTGGAGACTCCGCTGATGACGAGATGCGGCGCGGCCTCGCTCATGTCATCTCCTTGCTCCAGCGATCGACCCAGCCGGCGCGATTCTTGGCGACGAATGCCCAGTCCGGTGCGAACAGCGCCGCCGGATCCGGGAAGCCGGCGGGGCGCGGCGTGGCCTGGTTGGTCGGCGCGACGAAGGCCTTCTCGGCGAGGATGGTCTGCGCCTCCGGGCTCAGGAAGAACTCGATCACGGCGTCGGCGAGATCGCCGGCCGGGCCACCCGCCACCTTGGCGATGCCCGACGGCATCGCGAAGCCGCCATCCGTTGGAATCGCGAGATCGACCGGCGAGCCGTCGGCTTTGCGGATCAGCGTGTAGGCGGAGAATTGCCCGCCGATCATCCAGGCCTCGCCCTGCTCCAAGAGATTGATGGCCTGCGGCGCGTTGGTATAGACGTTCAGCAGATTGGCCTTCAGGCTCTTCACCTTCTTGAAGGCGGCGTCGATGTCGTATTGCGCCTCCTTGTAGGGCTTGCCGGTCTCGAGATGCGCGGCCGCCAGCAGCGCCCAGAACCCTTCGGTGTTCGACAGCGACGGCACGATGATCTTGGACTCGTATTTCGCGTCCCACAGATCGGCCCAGCTGCTAGGTGCCGCCTTCATGCGCTTGGTGGAATAGGCGATGCCGGCCCACGGCTTCTGATAGTTGGCCCACAGGCCGTCCTGGTGCACGGCGCCGTCGACCAGCTTGCCGAGATTGGGAATGCCGGAGGAGGACATTTTGGTGATCAGGCCTTCGGCCGCGGCCGGCAACATCACCGGATCATCCATGATCACGACCGAGATCTTCGGGCTCGCTTTGTCGGCCTGCATCTTCTGCAGGTTGGTCAGCGAGTTCGTCCCTTCATAGAGCACCTTGCAGTCGAGCTTCTTCTCCAGCACCGGAAACAGGTCGGCGTTGAAATATTTCGCGGCGCCGGCGGGGCCGCCAATCACGATCTCTTTCGGAGCCGCGCGCACCAAAGCGGGCGCGGCGAAGGTGGCAGCGAACGCCGCACCGGTCTTCAGGAGGCTGCGTCGGGAGAAGGCATGCATGAGGATGATCCCGTGTGAGCTGTCGCAGAGCTTGTGGCGAGAGATCAGCAAGCACCGTGCCAAATGTGCACATTTTCATATTTTATAGTTATATCAGTGAATTGAACGAAATCCATTGCCAGCGCACAGACCTGGGCGAGGCAGAATGTGCACATTTTTTGGAGGTGACGTGCCGCGCCTTTGGGCCTAGCTACGGCGCCATGGCGATGCGACCGCAGCGAATCGGAAAGGCCAATCCCGCCGAGGACGAGGCGGTGTATCAGGCCATTCTGCGCGCGCTGCTCGAGGGCAAGCTCAAGGCCGGCACCAAGCTCGCCGAGACGCCGCTGGCGGCGGTCTTCGGCGTATCGCGCGAGCGCATCCGCAAGGTGCTGCACCGGCTCGGCGCCGAGCGGCGGCTGGAGATGATCCCCAACCGGGGCGCTCGGGTGCCGCGGCCGACGCTCGATGACATCAGAAGCGTCTACGAGGCGCATCGCGTGCTCGAAGCCGGCGTGCTCAGCCAATTGGCGCTGCGGATCGACGAGATGCTGCTCGCGCGGCTCGACGCGCATCTCGAAGAGGAGCGCGCGGCGGCGCGGCGCGGCGATCGCGCGAGCTCGGTGCGGCTGTCCGGCGCCTTCCATGTCCATCTCGTCGACTCCATCGGCAATCCGGAATTGTCGCGCATGCTCGGCGACCTGCTCAGCCGCTCCTCGGTGATGGTGTCGGTGTACGAGCCGGCGGCGCAGTCGATCTGCGCCGTCGACGAGCACGGCGCAATCGTCGAAGCACTGCGCGAACGTGACCTGATGCGCGCGATCGCGGTGTCGCGCGAGCATTTCCTCCATGTCGAGGGCCGGCTGCGGCTCGACGAGACGACGGAGTCCGGCCAAGACCTCGCCGATATCTTCGCGCCGGTGAAGCCATTCCGCCGCAAGGCGCGATCAGCGCAGTCGTGACGACCGCGCCCGCTCACGATCACGTCCGCGGCACATCGTTCGGAGGCGCGCACCAGGGCAGCGCCAGCAGTGGCATGTAGTAGCCCTTCCACGCGCAGACGTCCTCCGGCCCCTTGCTCTTGAGCGCCATCTTGACCGGCTCGGCCTGGCTGATGCCGACATGGAGCATGATCAGCGCGGCGCCGATCGGATAGGCGAAGCGGGAGAAGCGCAGGTCCGACAGCCGATCGAGCAGGACCATGCCGGCAATGATGATCAGGGGATCGGTGAAGACGAAATACTCGACCTTCAGGCCACGGCGAACGCCGAGCGTATCGATGCCGACAGCGGCCAGCATCAAGAGCGTAGCCTGCAGCGCGGCCTGCCGCTCGCCACGGCGCCAAGCCATGAACATACCGGGAATGATGAGCCAGGTCAGGAATACGGCGGGCCGCGCCGACGATTGCAGCACGAACGTGTAGCGGCTGACGACGCCGAGCACGCCGGACAGCAACAGGCCGATCGCGCCGGCGACGCTGCCCGCGGCCTCCGGCGCGTCGACATAGGTGATCATCTTCTCCAGCGGATTGAGCACGACGACGACATCGTTGATGTCGTAGCTCGGATGCAGCGCGAGCAGGCCGAGACCAGCACCCGCGACCACCGCCGAGATCGCGGCAACGGTTTCGGCGGCGCTCACGCGCCACAGCCGCGCGAAGACGATCATGCAAGCCGCGATGACGCCGAGCAGCGCCGATTGATAGACGCCGAAACGGCCGAGCAGCAGCGGCTTCAGGCCGGCGGCAGTCGCGTTAGTCGGATCGAAGCCGGCTGCGATCAACGGCCAGGCGGTGACGACGGCAACCAGCGCCGCGATGCCGGCGATCGTGACGGCAGCCCAGGCGCGCGGCGTCCGCCAGAATACGACGCTGGCGCTCAGCTTCGCGCCGAACGGCAGCACCAGCACCGGGATCGCCGCGATCAGCAGGATCGCGTGCACCTTGTTCTCGAGGCCGAGCATGCAAAGCAGCGCGGCGAGCCCGACAGCGAGCGGGCGCCATGGGCCGGCGCGGCGCGCCGCAATGATCAGGATCATCAAGGCGAGACTGCAGAACAACGCCGCGATCATCTCGCTGCGCAGGATGCGCAGATGCATCTGCACGCCGCCCGAGAACGCGAAGGCGGTGACGGCCAGCATGGCGATGCGCCAATCCGACACCAGCCGACGCGCCAGCCAGGCGAAGGCGAGGATGATGCTGCCGGCCGTGAGCAGCGCGGCAATGCGGCCGGCGCGCACTGCACTGGTCATCGCGGCGTCGAACGCGGCGTGATCCCCGGCCGGCGGCATCGCCGACAGCCGCCAGGCGTCGAGCAGGCCGAGCCGGTGCAGCAGGGCGAACCAGGTCTTGACCGAGAGGATGGTGAGGTAGGCCGGATGATCGAAGAAGGTCTGCGCGCCGCCGTCATTCATGGCGAGCGCGTTGTAGATCACCATGAAGTCCATGTCGGCGTTGCGCCAATACGCCGTGAAATAGCCGACGAGGACGAACGAGACGAGCGACAGCAGCAGCGCCACCGCAACGCCGCCGCGCCAGCCGAAGCGCGCGAGGCGATCGAAGGCGTCGCGGGACGGAGCCGATGCTTCTGTGACCATTGCCGCCGTCATGCGCGGGCTTGGCCCGCGCATCCCCGTCTGCTCTTTTCGGCGCAGGAAGACGTAGATGTCCGGGTCAAGCCCGGCCATGACGATGTGGAAACACCGGCAACCGCTTCATGCCCCGTCGCGGCTGGCCCGCGGGCGCAGACCTCAACCATCTCAGATCGCCTTGATCTTGAAGAAGGCGAACACGACCATCTTGAGCAGCATCCAGCCGTGGCGGAAGCGCGAGATCTGGGTCTCGCCGTAGCTGCGCGCGGCATAGCGGATCGGCAGGTCGATCGACTTCAGGTTCAATTTCGAGGCGCCGAAAATCAGGTCGAAATCGCCGAACGGATCGAAATCGCCGAAATAGGCCTTGCCCGCCTTGAGCCGCTGATAATCGCTGCGGCGCAGTACCTTGGTGCCGCACAAGGTGTCCGTGTAGCGCTGGTTCAACAGCCAGGAGAACAGATAGGAGAAGGTCTTGTTGGCGATCAGGTTGAGGAAGCGCATCGCGCCCTCGTCCATCGGATAGACCAGGCGCGAGCCGTTGATGAACTCGCCCTTGCCGGAGCGCAGCGCCTCGAAGAACTTCGGCAGCTGCTCCGGCGGCATCGTGAGGTCGGCATCGAGGATCATCAACACGTCGCCGCGCGCCGCATCGAACGCCGTGAACACCGCGTCCGCCTTGCCCTTGCCGGGCTGGCGCATCAGCTTGATGTCGTGATCGGGGAACGCCTGGCGCACCCGCTCCATCTCCTCATAAGTGCCGTCCTTGCTGTGGCCCTCGATGAAGATGATCTCGATATCCGGACAGAACGCGGCGATGCGCTGCACCGCCGGCGCGATGTTGCCGCGCTCGTTGCGCGCGGGGATGACCACCGTGGCCGAGCGGACGTCGTCGGCCACGCAGCGCATCGAGCGGGCCACCAGATAGTGCCGCAGCGACAGCGCGCGCAAGCCAGGCAGCACGCTGAGGAAGCGGTTGGCGAAACGGCCGAGGCCATACAGCCGCAGCGGCGACAGCACGCGCTGCTCGGACTTGACGGGGTCGAAATCCGCGAGCTGCGCGAGGTTGCGCAGGTCGGCCGGCGACAGCACGTTCTGCTCCGGCTGCGGCATGCGCAAGCCCATCGCCTCCGCCGCCTTGAGCAGCGGATACCAGAGGTGCGAGAAGTAGCCGATCACGAGCCGGGTCTCGCGCGTGCATAACGGATGCAGCTGTTCGATGAACTGCTGGCAGTCGTCGAGCGAGCCGATCGTGTCCAGCACGAGGATGACGTCGAACGGGCCGGTGACGGCGGCAAGCGTCGCCGGATCCTCGGCATCGCCGGCGATGAAGGTAAGCCCGGGATGGCGCGTGCGCGCGATCGCGATCTGCTTGTCGCTGAAGTCGATGCCGACGCCGTAGGACGGCGCCAGCGCCGCCAGCGTGTCGCCGAGACCGCAGCCGATTTCCAGCACCCGGCTGCCCGGAGGAATCAGGAAGCGGAGATAGCACGCGTCCTCGCCGTGAAAGAACGCCGCCTTGTCCCGCCAGCCGGCGCGTTCATCGGCAAAGCGGTTGGCGTGGTCGAGGATCGCCGCCTTGCGCGCCGACAGGGTCTTCGGCGCAGGCGCCGGCGCAACCGTTGCGTCGATCTGCGGCTGCTCGTGCTCGTCCCGCTGGAGCTGACCGTCCAAATCCGTCACCAGATACCATCCTCGTTGGGGTTTGCGCCCCTCTAGGCCAGCCCGGTTGGGCGGAGTCAAGGCCGGGCGGGCGGGGGCGGCGCACACCCCCCCCCGAGCGGAAGTTGCGTCCACACAGACCATGCCCCGCGCTACGCTTGCGCGGACAAATCCCACTGCGTCACAAGGAGCCGGGCGGTTTCGATTTCCGCGGTCATTCCGGGGCAATCGTCAATGCGAAGGCGCGAAGCGGTGACGCGTTGACGATTGAACCCGGAATCTCGAGATTGTTAGGAATGAACGCAAGATAACCTCGAGATTCCGGGTTCAAGGCCTGCGGCCTTGCCCCGGAATGACGGTGTTTATGATGCAGTAGGACCAAAACACCCGAAGGCGGCTTGGTCTGACAGGCGATGCACCATTCATTCGCAGCAGGGCACACTTGAAAGTAGCAACGTGCCTACATTATAATATTTGGAATAACGGAAACCGGTCTGTGAGGCATGCCGTGACGGTCACAACGCTCACCAGTCGCGAATTCAACCAGGACACCAGCGGCGCGAAGAAAGCCGCCGCAAACGGTCCCGTGTTCATCACCGATCGCGGACGGCCGGCCCATGTACTGCTGACGATCGAGGATTACATGCGCTTGAGCAAAGGGGATGTGAGCCTTGCCGATGCGCTTGCTCAGCCTGACGCGGATTTCGAGTTCGAGCCGCCACGGATTGGTCCTGGCATCGTGAAACCGGCCGACCTCGGCTGATGTTCCTGCTCGATACGAACGTCGTTTCAGAGCTGCGACGCCCGGACAGGACGGATCGCAACGTGCGGGCGTGGGCGCAAAATGCGCCCATCTCGCGCTTCTTCCTATCCGCAATATCCATGCTGGAGATTGAACTCGGTGTGCGCCGGATCGCGCGCAAGGATGGCGCTCAAGGGACGATCCTACGTCAATGGCTCGAGGGCCAGATCCTCCCCCAGTTCGACGGCCGTATCCTGGCCATTGATACCCCGGTCGCGTTGCGGTGTGCTGAGCTTCACGTACCGGACCCGCGACCGGAGCGTGACGCCTTGTTCGCCGCCACGGCATTGGTCCATGGACTTACGGTCGTGACGCGCAATATCGATGACTTCAAAGCGATGGGCGTCGTCCTCATCAATCCGTGGGACGCGCAAGCATCCTGATCTCGGTACGCATGCGATCGTCTTCCAGTGCCGCTCATCGCCCGCAGCAGAATTTGTATTTCTTGCCGCTGCCGCACGGGCAGGGATCATTGCGGCCGACCTTCGCCGCTCTGGTCGGCTTCTGCTCTGTCACGGCTGCCCGCGTGTCGCCCTCGACGAAGCGCCAGGCGCCGTCGTCGTCGCGGCGAAACTGCGAGACCTCGTGGTGCTCGATCGTCTTGCCGGCTTCGCGATAGGTGGCGATGAACGTCACGACACCGTCGGTATCACCGAGTTGCCCGCGCGCGGTCGAGACGATGCGCAGGCCGAGCCATGTCGCGCGCGTCGCCCACGCCTTCGCC
>JBARNF010000188.1:0-2360 GCA_049802835.1 Bradyrhizobium sp. | reverse complement strand
GGCGTTCACGGCGGCGCAGAAGGCGCAGGCGGTCGCCAGCCTGGCGCTGGCGGCCGTCGCCGTCTCCGGCGCCTATGGCGACCTGACCGGAAAGCCCGCGCTCGCGCCGGTCGCGACCTCGGGGGCGTATTCCGACTTGAGCGCCAGGCCGTCGCTGGGCACGGCTGCCGCGCTCAATGCCGGCACCGGCGCAAGCCAGGTGGTGCAGCTCGACGCCAATGGCAAGCTGCCCGCGGTCGATGGCTCGCAGCTCACCAATATCGGGGGCTCTCTGAGCTATGCGGCGGCACAGGCGCTGACCGATGCGCAGCGGCTGCAGGCGCTGGCCAACCTCGGCGCCCCGATCGCGAGTGGCCGGCTGCTCTATTCCAGCGCCACGGCGCTGGCATATCCGCCGTACAAGGGCGATCTGCTCAAGGTTGGTGGCCAGCTTTATCGCATCCCCGTCACCGGCGTTGCCGGGCTCGGGAATACCGGGGTGTACGTCAATGGCGTGGCCGGGCAGAACCTGGCGGCCGGGACGATCTATTACGTCTACGCTTTCGCCAACAGCGGCGTTCTCACCGGGGATTTCTGCACCACCTCGCACGTGATGAGCACGACGGCCGGCAATGTCGGCACCGAGATCAAGAGCGGCGATGACACCCGCAGCCTGATCGGCATGGTCTACACCAACGCCAGCGGCCAGTTTCAGCAGTCGACGCTCGTGCGGGGCGTGATTACCTGGTTCAATCGGCGATCGTATGTGTTGACGACGGCGAACGCGAACTACGCGACGTCATCGGCCTATTTCTCGGAGGTGAGCACGAGCCTGCGGCTATACTTCCTGGTCTGGCGCGATGAGTCGGACGTGACGGTCTCGGCGGCCAGCGATCTGACCTATACCGATCAATGCAATGCCGGCATCGGCGTCGGCATCGATGGCACGACGCCCTTGCCCGGCTATGGGGTTCCGTTGTTGAGCAACGGCAATCACACCTGGGTGTCAGTGCCAACGGCCGCGGCGGGCCTGTCCGAGGGGCTGCACTACGCGACTGTGCTTGGCGGCACCAATGCCGGAACGCTCACCTACAACAATGCGGCCCTTACCCTGAGGGCGACCGGCTAGGCGATCACCTCAGCCAAATAGAATGGAGTGAGACTTTTGGTCTCCGCCGCGCTCCGTCAGCGGCGGTATGATCTGGCAGTGGGCGATCATGCTGGAGACCTCAATGATCGCGTCATAACTTCCAACAGCCGATTGAATTCGTCTTCCGACAGATCTTCATTCAGATCTGACGTTGTCTTGCCTCGTGCGCGCAAGGCAGATGTCTTCAGCGAAGGGCTATCGCCCAGAATATAGAGGTGGACCATCACGTGGTGGTTTGGACACAGCCAAACAAACTCCTGGTTAGGAGATCGGAAGCCTCGGTCATATTGCACGGATAGCGGGATCACGTGATGTGCCTGCGTAATGCCTTTGAACTTGCCGCAGATGTGGCAATGTTGTCGCTCGCAGGTCTCAAAATACTGTCGGGCTACCTTAATCCAGATCTCGCGCTCAAGAGGGTTGGCCTGCTTGCGTCGCTCGATTAGCTCATGGATTTTAAATAAGCGCTGAAGTTCGCCGTCGTTGTTCACAGCATTGCCCTTTTATGTCTTCGTCGGCTTGTCGCTGACGCTGCAGGTCGGCCGCGAATAAATTCGCTTGATAGCCTCCGCTCGCCGCAATCAACGCCTGAGTATGACCGCAGAACTCTACGACTAATCCAATTAGAAGGCGGCAACGGCCGCGATGATTGAGTGGATAGATTGTCAAAGCAATAAATCGAATGGGTCAACCCCTAAGCGATCCAATCCAAAGAAAAAAGCACTTCTATCGGGTGACTCAATTCGTCGGCACGCCTTTCATTAACTGACGGATAGAAGCCCCGCCAAACCAACAATGGCGGCGCCAGAAATGCCGCAAGGGTCGGAAGAGCGAAAAGATAGGACGCCACGCTAAGGCTTACGACCAGGGCGGGACTTTCTCTTTTCCATCGCTGTGTCGGAGATGTGGGCATGCGATCAGTCGTTGCAGTTAACCCGCGCGCGTCGGCGCGCGAGAGCTATCGAGGAGCGCTGTGATGGCAGTACCGCTGAATCAGGGGGCGCTCACGCAGGAGGTGATGAACCTCAAGGATGGGCATGCGGAGCTGCGCAAGGAGTTCCGCATCCTTGACAGCAAGATGGACAACGGCTTTGCGCTGCTGTCGCAGAAGCTGGACACGCGGAGCAAGATCGACTGGGCGCCGATCAGCATCCTCGTCGGCTTCCTCCTGAGCATCGGCGGCGCGCTCTATTGGCCGGTGCGCGAGGCTCAATCGCGGACCGAGGCGCAG
>JBARNF010000187.1:0-3633 GCA_049802835.1 Bradyrhizobium sp. | reverse complement strand
CTTTCCACTCGCCGCTCGCAGCCAGCGGGACGCCGGTTTGGGGATCGCGCACGAGTACGACGCCGTCTGCCGCGGCCGGTGCGGGTTTGAGAAAGATGTTTCCCATCATTCACCTTGTAGGTTGGAGGCGCTGGCCTGCACGGGCGTGGTGCCGGCGGCACCGAGTTGCGGGGCCGCTTTGGTGGCGACGGTGTCGAGATTGACGCGTGTCGGCATCACCGACGCCGCGCGTGCCATGCCGAGCGCGAGATCGTGCAGATAGGTGGACGCGCCGAGCTGCATCGCGATCGCCTTGAGCGCGGCCGGCAGCCGGTCGAAATCCGCGGGCGACGAGGCCGGCGCCGGATCGTAACAGGCCTCTTTCACGCGGATTCGGCCCCGGATCGTCCGGGCCGCGAGGCGGACGTTTTCCTCGCCCGAGCGATGCTTGATGGTCGAATGCCACTCCTCAAAGGGCAGCTTGACCATTTGCCGGAACAGCGCGCCGGTCGGCCCGAAATGCAGCGCGTGATAGATCTGATCTTCGAGCACGCCGAGCGAGGCCTCGACCGCCGCGTCGGTGTCGGCATAGTCGACGATGACCTCGCCCTCCTGGTGGAAGTTGGCGACGACAGAGATTTCGAAGACGAGATCGACCTCGCCCTTGTAGAAGGCGGGGCCAGCCTGCGCGATCTTGGCGAGCGACGAGTTTTCCGTGAACACGGCGATCAGCGGGCGTCGTTCGTCGTCGGTCAGATCATCGAACGGGTCGATGCGCGAGTCCGAGACATAGGCACCAGCGATGGTGGGCCATGGGCCGTTGCTCGGCAGCAGTGCCGAGGGCCGCAGCGCTTCCAATGCCGTCAGCCTTAAGAATTCCCGTGCCAGCATGGCTAGATCCCATTGAGCGTGAGCCGGACAAAGCCCGGCGTCGACGGCAGGACCTCATGAATGCGGAAGCGCCGCCCGGTCGCCTCCTGCGTCACGAGATCGCCGGTGCGCGGGCGCCAGGCCAGACGCTTCAGATCGAGCGAGATGTAAGGCCGATCGGTCGAATGCCCGGCGCGCTCCGGCTTGACGCCCGCTTGTGCGAAGGCCCCGGCGCTGGCGCGGGCGGCAGACTCGCCAAACGGGCACAGCACGTGCTCGACCACGGCGCGCGCCGAATCGGAGATCAGCGGCGCGTTGCGATCGGTGTCGTATTTCATCGGGGCGAAGGTGAAGCGCTCGCCCTGGATGCGGTCATGCGTCACCGCCGCAGCGGCGACCGCACGCGCGAACGGTGACGGCATGATTCCCATTCCGGTTGAATAATTCCGTCATGCGCGGCCTTGATCTGCGCATCCACGTCTCTCTTCTCAGATGGGCCAATAGGCGATGCCGCTCCCGCGCGTAGCCTTTAGGCCACGGCGAAGCTCTCCACTCGCGTCTGGAGTCGCCCTTTAAGTTGCGGCCATTCGTGGTCAAGGATGGAGAACACAACGGTGTCGCGAATGTAGCCAGTCCAAGTGATACGGTCCCGGCGTAAGACACCTTCCCTGACGGCGCCAAGTTTGGCGACTGCTGCCTGGCTACGCTGGTTGCGTGTATCGACCTTGAATTGGACACGCGCTGCACCACAGTCGAAGGCGTGGGCCAACATCAGCAATTTCATCTCCGGATTGGCGACACCTCCGCGGGCGTCCGGATGCAGGAAGGAAGTGCCGATACTCACGCCACCCTGGCTCACGAGTTCAGTATAGTAAGTCGACATCCCGACCACACGGTCATCGCTGTGTCGTCGGATCGCGTATGCCATCCGCTGATTGGGCGGCGCGCCGCACGCTGCGGACCAGTAAGTATCAAAGCCGTCACCGGTCGGATTAACGGGCATAATCGCCCAGCTATCAGCATCGCAGTCTACCGCGGCGCGGACCTCGCCCTTGAGGTGCGGGGCGAACGGTTCCAAACTCAAGAACCTTCCTGTCAGCGGGATAAATTTAAGATTCATTGGCGGTAGGGGCATGGGGTGATTGCTGCTCAAATAGAGAAGTTCAACTTATCAAACCATACTGAGCGCTAGGCGACTAGGGCCGCTGTCTGCTCCGGGTCAAAACGCGACCTGCCTTCTACACCGCCTCTTGGACGGAATCAGCCGTTTGCGGAGCGATGCCGCATGATTGGCGAACTCCTCGGACACTCGAACCGACTTTCCTGCTGCCAGGCACCCTACCCGACCCTACGATCGATGATCACGGTCCCCGTCACGTCACCGGCCTGGGCGGCATCGCCGGCCAGGCCGACGCGGATGTTGCCATTGGCCGTCTTGGTGAAATTGAGCGCGGTCGCGTCCCAAAATAGGGGATCCCCGAGCGCCCAGGCCGTGCCAGCCGCCTTCGGCTGATCGGCAAACACGCCCTCGCGGACGATGGCGACGGCGTCGCCGGGATTGGAGTCGTTCATGGCGACGCCGAACAGCGCGCCGATCAGGACCGGGAGGCCGCGGTTGGTGCCGCCGGCCGGCGAGACGATGTCGATCGTATCGCCCTCGTGACGATAGGTCTGCATGGGAGGTTCTCACTTGCTTTGCAGTTCAAGATGAATGGCCGGCGCCCGAGACGCTGGCCGGATGTGGTCGAAACGCCGGGTTAGTTGCCGGGGTTCTTGACCATGCCGCGCCAGTCGATCGCCTTGGCGGCGAAGTCGAGCCGGCCCTTGATTTCGATGCCATCCACCTCGAAGCCGAGCCGGCTCTCGGTGTAGAGGCCCTCCTCGCCTTCGAGATAGGCGTATTCGATGGTGTCGATCAGCGCCGGATCAGCAAAGACGTACCAGGCATTGCCTGACAGCCGCGCCTCGGTGATCTGCAGCAGCGAGCCCGCAAAGGGATTCACCTGGGCGTTCTGCGTCGGATACAGGGTCGTGGCCAGGAACTGCTGGCACTCGGTTTCCTTGTCCGGCGACACCACGATGAAGGCCGGGGTCAGATTCAGCGGCTCGGCATCGGCCGCCTTGAGCGCGAGGCCCTTCTGCTTGCGCATCAGCGACCGAGCCTCGTTGAGCGAGGGAATTGCGATCGCAGCACCCGTGCCGAGATTGCCATGCTTGGCATCGAACAGCGCGGTATTGTCGCCCATCTGCGGATTGCTCAGGATGATCGCCCAGAACAGCGAGGACTCGGTTTCGGCCGCGGCACGGCCGAGCAGCATCGGCAGGCGGTCGAAGGCGCCGAGATCGTCATTGATCAGCGACTGTCGGGTGATCGCGACGATGCGGCCATAGGTGGCGAGCGCGTACTGTTCCTTGCCGTCGCCGAGCGCCGCGTGCTGGTACTCGCCGCCTTCCTTGACGGGCTTGAACTGCGGCAGGTTGGACAGTTGCACGATCGCGCGGGCCTTGAAGTCCGGTGCGTTGTTCTGGCGCGACAGCTTCTTCCAGTGCTGCGGCGCGACCTGATAGGCCATGCGCAGCCGCTTGGAGACGACATTGGCCAGGATCGCCGGAAAGTCTGATGTCGCCATCATGCCGCCGGCACGGGTCAGGCCGGAGTCGAGCCCGAGCAGGCGCGTCGCCAGCTCCATCTTGCCGAGGCCGCGCAGACGCTGGCCGGTGGTCTGCTCGAAATAGACCCGGCCCATCTCCATCAGCGACATGCCGCGCCACTCCCGAGCGGCG
>JBARNF010000186.1:0-11197 GCA_049802835.1 Bradyrhizobium sp. | reverse complement strand
GATGGTACGAAGGACGAGTTGCTCAAGCATCTAGTGCTGTTGTGTGCTTCTGGATTGTTCGTGTTGATGTTGGCGCTGACCTACGGGTTAGATCTGAGCCCCGGCTTTTTCTGATCTTTCTATTCGTTCAGGCAAGCTTCCGCTTCGGGTGAGCGCGGTTGCCGGCTTTCAGCACAGCAATGTCTGCCTCGGGTCACGCAAGCAGCCCAATCGCCGGCCCCCACGAAGGCTCATCGACGCGCGCGAGCGGAGGTCGTGTGCCGCTCAATGGAGGTATAAGCTCGCGTCGGCCAAAGCCGCCGCTAAGGTAGATTCACCGCTGTCACCACGGCGCAGGCGAGCTTGGGACAGCAGCGACACCAGCTCAGTCACGGTCGGCGGAGTTGTCTCCGGGTCCGCGCGCGGGTGGCGAAGGACGTCGATGGCCGGGACGGAGCCCCGGCCGTGACGACGCTGAAGAAGATGGGCGCAACGAAATACCTGGCCCGTTCGGCGGGCCGCAGGCGGCCCGAGGTGAAGACCGATCACCTCACAGCGGCGGATCGATCGCCTCGTCGTATTCCTTCTTGAAGCGCGCGATCAGCTCGGCTGCGGGCAGCACGTCCTTGATGGCGCCGATGCCCTGCCCCGAGCCCCAGATCTCCTTCCAGGCCTTCGGCCTGGCGCGCTCGCCCGACTCGTCCGTGCCGAAGCTCATCTTCGAGGGATCGGAGGTCGGCAGCTTGTCGGGATCGAGGCCGGCCGCGACGACCGACGGCTTCAGATAGTTGCCGTGCACGCCGGTGAACAGGTTCGAATAGACGATGTCGTCGGCGCCCGAGCTCGTGATCATGGCCTTGTAGGCCTCGACCGCATTGGCCTCCTTGGTGGCAATGAAGGCCGAGCCGACATAGGCGAAGTCGGCGCCGAGAACGCGCGCGGCGCGGATGGCGCGGCCGTTGCCGATGGCGCCCGAGAGCGCAATCGGTCCATCGAACCAGCTCCGCGTCTCCGCCACGAAGGCGAACGGCGAGATGGTGCCGGCGTGACCGCCCGCGCCGGCCGCGACCAGGATCAAGCCGTCGGCGCCCTTCTCGATCGCCTTGTGAGCGAAGGTCTGGTTGATCACGTCGTGGAAGACGATGCCGCCCCAGCGATGCGCCGCCTGATTGAGCTCCTCGCGCGCGCCGAGCGACGTGATGACCATCGGCACCTTGTACTTCTCGCACAGCGCCAGATCGTGCTCGAGACGATTGTTGGAGCGATGCACGATCTGGTTGACGGCGAACGGCGCCGACGGGGCTTCCGGATGCGCCCGGTCGTAGGCGGCGAGCTCCTCGGTGATGCGCGCCAGCCATTCGTCGAGCAATTCCGGCGGCCGCGCGTTCAACGCCGGAAACGAGCCCACGACCCCGGCCTTGCATTGCGCGATCACCAGATCGGGCACGGAGATGATGAACAACGGCGAGCCGATCACGGGGATCGACAGGCGGCCCTTGAACAAGGCGGGCATGGACATGGGCGGGAATTCCTCTTCGTGAAATGCGGAAACGCTCGTGAGCGCGAGCATGCCCGACATCATGCCGTGATGGCAATTCGCTGGCAGAGGGACCGGAAAAGCCCGTGGAGGGTCTTGCGTTGAGGCGCTGGCGCGCGGCGTGACCTCAGCCCACAGCGCCTATTGGCATAGCGCTGATGTCACGAACGTGTCGGTCCGGCAGTCGCCCGGCTTGCGCTGGCGGCCGGGGATCAGCACCTTGGCCGAGCAGCTCTCCGCGGAATCGGTGTTGAGGCTCTTGCCTTCCCGATAGCCTTTGCCCTGGCACAGCCTGTCGGCCCCGAGCCTGCAATCCGGCGTGCCGTTGGTCGCGAGCGGACAGACGGAGCGGCCCGAGATCATGCTGGAGGGCTTGGCCAGCCGCGACAGCGTCTCACCGGTCTCCTGCAGCACCCCTTTGCTGCTCTCGCCCGCACTTGGCTCGACCGGCTTGTCGGTCGGCCCGGCCGGCCGTTCGGCAGCATCGTCCCGGGGACCGGCAGCATCACCTGGCGCGCCCGCGGGCGGCACCGGGCTCGCCTCGCCCGGGCGCTTCAGCGGGATGATCGAGATCTTGTCGAACAGCTTGCCGAGCTCCTCCACCAGTCCGGGATTGGAGCGCGCCGGTGCAGGTTCGACGGCCGGCGCCTGCTGCGGCGGAGGCGCCTCGCGCAGGCCGATCGCGGGCGCCGATTGGGCCCATGCCGCAACGTCCGAGAACGCGAAGGCGATCGACACCAAGCTTGCGAGCAGCCGTGACCGTCGCAGCGTCGCGGGCGGTTTGCCGGTCAGGAGCAGCATGGCGACGGTCTACCTCCTCGCTCTACCACCAGCAAAGCACCGGCAGGGCATGGCGTCAGATCAGCTTCACCGCGACGACGAAGCCCGCGACCAGCACGGCCGCGCCGAGCGCCACCCAGAGGCCGAGATGTTTCTCGATCCGCACCCTGATCCATTCACCGTAGCGGTTGAGCAGGATCGCGGCGATGAAGAAGCGGCCGCCGCGCGCCACGACCGAGCAGAGGAAGAACAGGAACAGGTTGTAGCCGGCAAAGCCCGACGTGATCGTGACGAGCTTATAGGGGATCGGCGTCAGGCCCTTGAGCAGGATGATGACGGCGCCCCATTCGGCGTAGGAGGCGCGGAACGCCTCGACCTTGTCGCCGAGACCATAGAGCTGGATCAACCATTGGCCGAGCGAGTCGTAGAGCAGCGCGCCGATCGCGTAGCCGACCATGCCGCCGGCGACCGAGGCCACCGTGCAGACGCCCGCGAACAGCCAGGCCCGCTGCGGCTTGGCCAGCGACATCGGGATCAGCATCACATCCGGCGGGACCGGAAAGAACGAGCTTTCAGCGAAGGCAACCGCGGCCATGATCCACAGGGCATGCGGCTTGTGTGCGGCGTCGATACACCAGTCATAGATCCGTCTGAGCATGGTCCGGGATGAAGCAAACCGGGCAGGATTTGTCCATGGGCGATGTGCCCATCCCGCCGAAGCTAATGCCGCTTGCGGATCGCCCGGCCTTCGACCGCGACGATCGGTCGCCCCGACACCCGTGGGGGTGCAGCTTTGGCGACCTTCACCGGCGATTTCGGCAGCTTCTCGGCGATGCCGAGCATCAGCTCGCGCCGCTCCATCTCGCGCCAGACGTCCTCGGGCTGCACACCGAGTTCGGCCCACAACACCGCCAGATTGTAGAGGAGATCGGCGCTTTCGCGCACCACGGCCTGGGCGTCGCCGCCGACGGCATCGATCGCGACCTCGATCGCCTCCTCGGCGAGCTTCTTGGCCATCTTGCCCGTGCCCTGCTGCATCAGCTTGGCCGTGCGCGAGCGCGCGGGATCCAGATCCCGTGCAGCCAGAACGGCGCGATACAGACGCTCGATCGAATCGGTCATCCGGCCACATTAGTTAAAATCGGTGGCAGGCGTGTTAACGTTTGCTGCAGGCATGAAAAATCCGCCGGCGACGCGCCGGCGGATTGGTCTGGTCGATCGATCACCAGCCGTAATGGTGGTGGTGAGGGTAGCCGCCGCCATAGTAGGGGCCGCCGCCGTAGGACTGATAGCCCGGCCCGTAACCGTAGTAGGCCGGACGGCCATAGTAGTCGTCATAATCGGCACGGCGATTCTGGGTCGCCGCAATGGCGAGACCCGTGCCGACGATGCCGGCAAAGGCCGCCGCAGCGGCCGCCCCGCCTCCGCCGCCACGATAATGACGACGACGCGCGCTGACGTCGGTCAGACCGCCCTCCTTGGCGGTGCGGGCCGAGACACCATCATCAGCCCGAGCAGCGCCGGCAAAGGCGAGCGTCGGCTGGATTGCCGTCAGAGCGACCGCCGCGACCGTCGCCATGACGGTGGCACGGCCAAGACGCGAAAAAATTCGGCGCTGTATGATCATGTGTGATCCTCCATGTGATCAAATCTCGCAAGGCAACTCACAAGGCAACTCACGAACTGCGCCTACAGTTCCCCTGGCGAAACCATGAGTCGAAGCCGCAAATCGCCGCAGGCCTTGCTCATGGACCGTTCAGATTCGATCAGACATGATCAGGCGCCCGCCGGGCGAAGCGGGGCTGTCACGAAACGGACACATCCGCAGGTGCGGCCACGCGAGCCCATTCCGATACCGGCGTGATGTCATGCGTATGCAACGGCTCCTCGTCTCTCTTGTTCTCGCCATTCTTGCGACATGCGTGCTGGCGGGCCAGAGCGCCATGCGCGCGGACGAGACGAAGCGCCCGATCGCCGTCATGTTCGCGCTGGATCGGCCGCTCGATGGCAGCATGGCGCCGCTGGTGCTCGCGGCCAGTCGCGGCCTGTTCAGCGCCGAGGGCGCGACCGTCACCATGACCACGGCCAAGGGTTCGCCCGATGCGATCGCGCGCGTGGCCTCGGGCGAGACCGACATGGCGCTCGCCGACATCAACGAGCTGATCCGCTATCGCGACACGCCCGGCAGCCAGCCGATCAAGGCCGTGTTCGTGCTGTTCAACACGGCGCCTTACGCCATCATTGCCCGCAAGAGCCGTGGCATTCACGGGCTTGCCGATATCGAGGGCAAGACGCTCGGCGTGGCCGAGGGTGACCTCTCGATCCGGCTGTGGCCGGCGGTGGCGCACCACAACCATCTCAGGACCGAGGCGATCAAGCTGTCGCGCGTCGGCGCGGCCGTGCGCGAGCCGATCCTGTCGGCCGGCCAGGTCGATGCCGTCAGCGGCTTCTCGTATCTCTCCGCGCTCAATCTGCGCGACCGCGGCGTGCCGGCCGCCGATCTCGCCGTGCTGCGCTTCGCCGATTACGGCTGCGAGGCCTATGGCCACGCCGTGATCGTCAATCCGGACTTCGCAGCCAAACAGCCGGCCGCCGTGAAGGGCTTCCTGCGGGCGCTGACGTCAGGCCTCCAACTCGCTATCAAGGATCCCGCCGCGGCCATCACCGACGTGGTGAGCCGGATGGACGACGCCTCGCGCGAGCTCGAGCTGGAGCGCCTGCAGACCGTGCTCGCCGACAACGTGCTGACAGCCGACGTTCGCCGCGACGGTATCGGCGGTATAGATCCCGCCCGGTTCGAACGCGCCCTCGACCAGATCGCCGAGGACGGCAAATTCCACCACAAGCGCCCGCTGCCAGCCGACATCTTCGACGACAGCTTCCTGCCGCCAGCCGACAGCCGCCTCGTCAACTGAGCGCTCGCCGCAACGGCCCATCCCTTGCTAACATGCAGCAACGCGCCGCCCGGCGCGGCTGCCCCGAATGCCTGCGCAAAGTGCCTCGCCCATGTCCCTGCTCCGCATCTATGCCCGCGTGCTTCACCTGCTCGGAAAGGAGGCGCGGCTGGGCTGGATCCTGGCCATCGCGAACCTCGCACTCGCCGTCGCCCAGTTCGCGGAGCCGGTGCTGTTCGGACGCATTGTCGATTCACTGTCCGGCAATGCGTCGACCAGCACCGCCTGGCCGCTGCTCGCGGCCTGGGCCGGGTTCGGGCTGTTCACGATTCTCGCCAGCGCCTGGGTCGCGCTGCAGGCCGACCGGCTCGCCCACCGTCAGCGCCACGCGGTGCTGACGAGCTATTTCGAGCACATCCTGCAGCTGCCGCTGACGTTCCATTCCGGCACCCATTCCGGCCGGCTGATGAAGGTGATGATCAACGGCACCGACGCGCTGTGGAAGCTGTGGCTGTCGTTCTTCCGCGAACACTTCGCCGCAATCATGTCGGTGCTGGTGCTGCTGCCGCTGTCGCTGTACCTGAACTGGCGGCTCGCGATCCTGCTGTTCGTGCTCTGCGTCGTGTTCACGGTGCTGACGACCTTGGTCGTGCGCAAGACCTACGGCATGCAGAGCGAGGTCGAGGAGCACTACAGCGATCTGTCGGCACGCGCCTCCGACGCGCTCGGCAACGTTGCGCTGGTGCAGAGCTTCGTGCGCATCGACGCCGAGGTCCAGGGCCTGCGCAACGTCGTCGGCCAATTGCTGTCGGTGCAGATGCCGGTGCTCGGCTGGTGGGCGCTGGTGACGGTCATCACGCGCGCCTCGACGACCATCACGGTGCTCGCGATCTTCACGCTCGGCATCACGCTGCATCAGGCGGGGCTGACCTCGGTCGGCGAAATCGTGATGTTCGTGTCGTTCGCGACCATGCTGATCCAGAAGCTCGAGCAGGTCGTGTCCTTCATCAACAACGTCTTCATGGAAGCGCCGCGCCTGGCCGAGTTCTTCACCGTGCTCGATGCCGTGCCGGCAGTGCGCGACCGCCCCGACGCGATCGAGATCGGCCGTCTCTCGGGACTCGTCGAATTCCACGACGTCTCGTTTTCCTATGACGGCAAGCGTGCGGCGGTCGAGGATCTCACCTTCACCGCGCTGCCCGGCCAGACCGTCGCGCTGGTCGGGCCGACCGGCGCCGGCAAGTCCACCGCCATCGCGCTGCTGCATCGCGCGTTCGATCCGCAGTCCGGATTCATCAAGATCGACGGCATGGATGTGCGCGGCCTGAAGCTCGCGGCGCTGCGCCGGAACATCGGCGTCGTGTTTCAGGAGGCGCTGCTGTTCAACCGCTCGATTCGCGAGAATCTGCTGGTCGGCAAGCCCGATGCGACCGACGAGGAGATGCGCACCGCCGCCGCACGTGCGCAGGCGCTCGACTTCATCGACCGCGCCGAGCAGGGCTTCGATACCAATGCCGGCGAGCGCGGCCGCATGCTGTCCGGCGGCGAGCGCCAGCGGCTGTCGATCGCGCGCGCGCTGTTGAAGGACCCGCCGATCCTGATTCTCGACGAGGCGACCAGCGCGCTCGATGCCGTGACCGAAGCCAGGCTCAACGCGGCGCTGGACGAGGTGATGAAGGGGCGCACGACCTTCGTGATCGCGCACCGTCTCTCGACCATCCGCAACGCGACGCGCATCCTGGTGTTCGAGAACGGACGCGTGATCGAAAGCGGAACGTTCGATGAACTCATCGCGAAAGGCGGCCACTTCGCGGAACTCGCGAAAGCCCAGTTCATGGTGCAGGAAAGCCCGCGCCCGACTGTCGCGGCGCCTGCGAGTGACGACTCCATCGTCAAGGCCTGATAGCGGGACGCTTTCATCGTGGAATTGAATGGCTGGCCTCTGTTCGCGAGCGACGAGCCGGTATAGGTTCGCGGCCTGCTGCTTCGATGCGGCGCCGGACACGCTTGAAACCCGAAAGCCCGTTTGCCCACCTCATGTCGCGAGGCGGGTTCTCAAAGGACCGGACCAGACCAGTGCAGACGCTTCGCCTGTTGTTCCGCAATACCCCGCTGAGCATTCTCGTCCTTGCCACCGCGCTCATGCTGACGCCCCGGTCGGCCAACGCAGAGGCGCTGCTGCTGGTCGAAGCCGACAGTGGCAAAGTGCTGGAAGCGCAGAACGCCACCTATCCGTGGTACCCGGCCTCGGTCACCAAGCTGATGACCGCCTACGTCACGCTCAAGGCGGTCAAGGACGGCAAGATCTCGCTCGACACGCTGGTGACGGTCTCTCCCACCGCAGCCTCGCAATCGCCGTCGAAGATGGGGTACCGGCCGGGCACGCAGCTGACTGTCGACAATGCGCTGAAGATGATGCTGGTGAAGTCCGCCAACGACATGGCGGTGGTGCTAGCCGAGGGTGTCGGCGGCTCGATCGACGGCTTCTCGGTGATGATGAACGAGACCGCGCAGAAACTCGGTATGACGCAGACGAGCTACGTCAATCCGAACGGCCTGCCCGCCGACGGCCAGATCACCTCGGCGCGGGACCTTGCGATCCTGGCGCGGGCCATCATCCGCGACCTGCCGGAATACGAGTATTTCGTGCACATCCCCTCGATCCGCTACGGCCGCCGCATCGTGCAGAACTTCAACCGGCTGATCGGGCGTTATCCCGGCGCCGACGGCTTCAAGACCGGCTTCATCTGCGCGTCGGGCTATAATCTCGTTGCGTCCGCGACCCGCAACGGCAAGCGCCTGATCGCAGTCGTGCTCGGCGCCTCCTCGGGACAGGCGCGCGCCGTGCGCGCCATCCAGATGCTCGACCGCGGCTTCAACGGCAACCAGCTCAGCTGGCTGAAGGCGCCGCTCGGCAACGTCGAGCAGCTGGTGCCGGTCGACGCCACCCCGCCGAACCTGCGCGACGACATGTGCAGCGGCAAGAGACACCGTCCGGCGAGCGACGACGACGAGGAGACGATCGCCGGCGCCGACGGCGAAGCCACCGGCGGCACCCTGATTGCCGGACTGCAGGCTCCGGCGCTGAAGCCGTCGGAAATCCTCGCTGCGGTGCCCGTCCCCTCCGAGCCGGTGCTGGTCTATACCGGCCCGACGCGCAGCGGCGCGGCCTTGATCGCGGCTGTTGCCGCCGACGCCGACGCACAGACCCCGCCCAGGCACCGCGGCAAGAAGGCGCATGTGGCGGCCAGGAAGGACGCCAAGACGGCGAGCCGAACCGCGGCGGCCGGGTCCGACGGGGACACGAAGGCGGCAGCCAAGCCGGACAGCAAGACGTCCGACGCGAAGCCGGCAGCGGCACGCCGCGTCGCAGCCAAGCACGAGGCCGGCGCAAAATCCGTGGAAAAGCCCGGCTCCGACGCGGCGGCGAAGCCCGCCAAGCCCAAAGCAGCCGCAAAGCCGAAAACGGCCGGCAAGCCGGCCCCCAAGGACGGCTGATCTCGCGCCGCATGCGCGGCCGAGGCCGCCCCTCGCCGGGGTCGGCCCCGGCTGCCTTCACTCTGCCTCTTTCGTCTACTCCACCGCTTGCCTTGCTCGGCTGGAGATTCGATATTGGCCGTCGAAACGCTGCCCGGAGATGACCGGCGCCGCGTCAAACGACCATAAGAGACGATCAGAGAGGAAGCTTCATGGAGCGCATCTGGCTCAAGCACTATCCGGCCGGCGTTCCCGCCGATATCGACACCAGCAAGTACCCATCGCTGGTCGATCTGCTGGAGGAGAGCTTCAAGAAGTTCGCCGACCGCCGCGCCTTCATCTGCATGGACAAGGCGATCAGCTATCGCGAGCTCGACGAGATGTCGGTCGCGTTGGGCGCCTATCTGCAGGGCCTTGGGCTGGCGAAGGGCGCGCGCGTCGCGCTGATGATGCCGAACGTGCTGCAATATCCGATTGCGATCTCGGCAGTGCTGCGGGCCGGCTACACGGTCGTCAACGTCAATCCGCTCTACACGCCGCGCGAGCTCGAGCATCAGCTGAAGGACTCCGGCGCCGAGGCGATCATCGTGCTGGAGAACTTCGCCCACACCGTTCAGCAGGTGGTCGGCCACACCCAAGTCAAGCACATCGTGATCGCCAGCATGGGCGATCTGCTCGGCTTCAAGGGCGTGATCGTCAATCTCGTCGTGCGCAGGCTCAAGAAGATGGTGCCGGCATTCTCGCTGCCCGGCGCGGTGCCGTTCAACGACGCGCTCGCGGCCGGACGCGGCAAGCGTTTCCAGAAGCCGGCCATTGGGCCCGACGACGTCGCCTTCCTGCAATATACCGGCGGCACCACCGGCGTCTCCAAGGGCGCCACGCTGCTCCATCGCAACATCATCGCCAACGTGCTGCAGAACGATGCCTGGCTGCAGCCTGCGCTGGAGCGGCCGCCGCATGTCGAGCAGCTGCTGCTGGTGTGCGCGCTGCCGCTCTACCACATCTTCGCGTTGACCTGCTGCTTCCTGCTCGCGGTGCGCGCCGGCGGCGCCAACCTGCTGATCCCGAATCCGCGCGACATCGCAGGCTTCATCAAGGAGCTGATGAAATATCAGGTCAACAACTTCCCCGCCGTCAACACGCTCTACAACGGCCTGCTGCATCATCCCGATTTCAGGAAGGTCGACTTCTCCAAGCTGAAGATCTCCAACGGCGGCGGCATGGCCGTGCAGCGCCCCGTTGCCGAGCAGTGGAAGCAGGTGACGGGCTGCAGCATCGCCGAGGGTTATGGCTTGTCGGAGACCGCACCGGTGCTGACCTGCAACCCGCCGACGGGGACCGAATTCACCGGCACCATCGGGTTGCCGCTGCCGTCGACCTGGCTCTCGATCCGCGACGACGACGGCAACGAGGTGCCGCTCGGCCAGGCCGGCGAGATCTGCGCCAAGGGCCCGCAAGTGATGGCGGGCTATTGGAACCGTCCCGACGAGACCGCCAAGGTGATGACGGCGGACGGCTTCTTCCGCACCGGCGACATCGGCATCATGGCCGAGGACGGCTCGGTCAGGATCGTCGACCGCAAGAAGGACATGATCCTGGTCTCCGGCTTCAACGTCTATCCGAACGAGGTCGAGGAAGTGATCGCGATGCATCCAGGCGTGCTGGAGACCGCCGTGATCGGCCTGCCTGACGAGAAGTCGGGCGAGATCGTGAAGGCGTTCGTGGTCAGGAAGGATCCGAACCTCACGTCCGAGGACATCATCAAGCACTGCCACGAGCAGCTGACCAACTACAAGGTGCCGAAGCAGATCGAGTTCAGGACCGAGCTGCCGAAGACCAACGTCGGCAAGATCCTGCGGCGAGAGCTGCGCGACGAGAAGAAGAAGCCGGCAGCGGCCGCCTGAGCCGCTTGGCGCCGAAGCAAGTGCTGTGCGATGACGGACACGTGATCACGGCGGGCCGTTGCCGTTTCAGGGCCGCCGAATAAGGTAGCGCGCACCGCGCAAGACACATTCGCAAGACACATCCAGGGGAAGGAGTTTTCGAAATGACCATCCAGATTGGCGACAAGCTGCCGCAGGGCCAATTCCGCGTGATGACCGAGGAAGGGCCGCAGGTCAAAACCACCGACGACATCTTCAAGGGCAAGAAGGTGGCGCTGTTCGCGGTGCCCGGCGCCTACACCGGCACCTGCCACAAGATGCATCTGCCGAGCATCTTCCTCAATGCCTACGCGTTGAAGGACAAGGGTGTCGACACCATCGCCATCGTCTCGGTCAACGACGCCTTCGTCATGAACGCCTGGAAGCGCGACACCGACCAGCGCGACGAGGCCGTGTTCCTGGCCGACGGCAACGCCGACTTCACCAAGGCGATCGGCATGGAGCTCGACGCCTCCGGCGCCGGCCTCGGCATCCGCTCCAAGCGCTACTCGATGCTGGTCGAGGACGGCGTGGTCACAAAGCTCAACCTCGAAGCAGCGCCGGGCAAGGTCGAGGTCTCCGGCGGCGATACGCTGCTCGGGCAGCTG
>JBARNF010000185.1:0-4756 GCA_049802835.1 Bradyrhizobium sp. | reverse complement strand
AACGCCGCGCCGATGATCCCGGCTCCGCCCAGGCCCGCGGGCCTGCCGGCGTCGCTGTCGCCGGCCCCCGGCAGCGGGCCGGACGTGTGGCGGCTGCCGAATCCGAACGACGTCAACGAAGGCACCGTCACGATCATCACGGCGCCGGCAGGCGGCGCCACCTCGGTGTTCGGCTCCGACATGGCGCGCGTGCTGGACGACCAGTCGAACATTCGCGTGCTGCCCGTGCTCGGCAAGGGACCGGTGCGCAACGTCTCCGACATCCTGTTCCTGAAGACCATCGACATGGGCGCGGTCGCCGCCGACGTGCCCGAATTCTATCGGCTGCAATACGGCATCCCGGACATCACCTCGCAGTTTCGCTACATCGCGCGGCTCTATCACAACGAGATCCATATCATCGCGCGATCCTCGATCCGCTCGATCTTCGACCTCAACGGCAAGCGCATCATTGCGCCCACCGACGTCGGCTTCTATTCGGCGCGCGTGATCTTCAACCGGCTGAATCTGGCTGCCTCATTCGATTATGCGACCGATGACGCGAAATCGATCCAGAAGCTGATCGACGGCGAGGCCGACGCCTACATCGTCTCCACCGGCAAGATCTTCCAACTGGCGCGCAATATCAGGAACGACAACCGCGCCCTGCATCTGGTGACGATCCCCTACGACCGCCGGCTGCAGGATCTCTATCTGCCGACGACGCTGTCGTCGGAGGAATATCCGAACCTGCTTCAGCCCGGCGAGACGATCGAGACGGTGGCGATCGGCATGCTGCTCGTCAGCTACAATTGGCCCGAGAATACCGAGCGCTATCGCAAGGTGGCGCGCTTCGTCGATGCGTTCTTCGCGAACTATGACGAGTTCATGAAGCCGCCGCGCCATCCCAAATGGCGGGAGTCGAGCATCGTCGCCGCCATCCCCGGCTGGAAGCGCTTCAAGGCTGCGGACGATTGGCTCGTCGCGCGCAACATGGTGCCGCGGCCGCACGTCGCCGACGTGCAGCAGGTGCAGTTCGAGTCCTTCGTGCGCCAGAGCGGCGGGCAGCTGTCGAACGATCCCGCTGAGCGCAGCGCGCTGTTTCGCCAATTCCTGCAATGGCGTCAGCAGCATGGCGGTCCGCCGACGCCAACGTCCACGATGACGGGACTCAGACCGATTGCCCGGCCTTGAGCAGCGAGCAGCCGGTGATCTTGAGGCTGCCGTCGGGCTGCACCTGCAGCGTATAGAGCGCTTCCCAGGCCTCACCGTCGGCGTCGACGATGTGCACACGCTGGGCGATGCTGCCGTCCTCGGCCTGTGATGGTCCGAAGTCGAAGCGGCGGTGACGATAGACCGGCGCGTAGCCGTTCTTGACCATCGCCATGAAGATCTCGACGCTCGGGAACATCGCCTGGACCGCCGGCGCGGCTTGCGCGTAGGCCGTCGCGCCGTCGTCGCGGGCAAAGGCCTGCTCCTGCGCACGGATCACGCTCTGCGCGGCGGCGGCCTCATCGCCTGCACCGGCAGGATGCGCCAGCAGCAGGAGAATGAAGACGAACGGCAGCATGATGCGCATCGGGCGCACTCCGCGGATAATCGCAATCATCGATCCTTGCATGCCGCGGGCCTCCGGTCATCTCCGTCGCGAGCCATGCGGGCAATCTGTGTCGACTTTTTGCCGCTCCGCCGGCCGAGGCGGCGCCGCATCGGCGGGCCAGCCATGCGCGGCTGGACGGCGGGTCCGGCTTGATCTGGCCGAACCCGGCGCGAATCATGCATTCAGGAGCTGCGAACCGAACAGGGCCAGCATGACCGATTTTTCCAGGACGCGCTCACTCTTCACGATCCCCGAAGGCGTGATCTATCTCGACGGCAATTCGCTGGGCGCCCTGCCTTCAGCGGTGCCCGCCCGCGTCGCGCATATGATCGAGGCCGAATGGGGCACTGAGCTGATCCGCGGCTGGAACAGCGCCGGCTGGATGGTGCAGCCGCGCCGCGTCGGCGATCGCATCGCGCGGCTGATCGGGGCTGCGCCCGGCACGGTCGTGATGGGCGATACGCTCTCGATCAAGGTCTATCAGGCGCTGGCCGCAGCCTTGTCGCTCAATCCGGGCCGTCGCGTGATCCTGTCCGACAGCGGCAACTTCCCCTCCGATCTCTACATGGCGCAGGGGCTGGTCCGAATGCTCGGCGATCGCGCCACCTTGAAGGTGGTCGAGCCCGAGGCGGTCGAGGCCGCCATCGACGACAGCATCGCCGTGCTGATGCTGACCGAGGTGGACTACCGCACCGGCCGGCTGCACGACATGGCGGCGCTGACACAGAAGGCCCACGCGGCCGGCGCGCTCACCGTGTGGGACCTGGCGCATTCGGCCGGCGCCGTGCCCGTCGATCTTGCTGGCGCCGACGCCGACTTCGCGGTCGGCTGCACTTACAAATATCTCAATGGCGGGCCCGGCGCGCCGGCCTTCATCTATGTCGCGCCCCGCCACGCCGAGATCGCGCTGCCGGCGCTGTCGGGCTGGATGGGCCACGAGGCGCCGTTCGCCTTCGACCTCGATTACCGCCCGGGCGGCGGCATCGAGCGCATGCGCATCGGCACGCCGCCGATCATTGCGCTCGCCGCGCTGGATGCGGCGCTCGACGCCTGGGAGGGCGTGTCGATGCAGGACGTGCGCGCCGCCTCGATCGCGCTGTCGGAATTGTTCATCGCCGAGGTCGAGGCGCGCTGCCCGTCGCTGACTTTGGCTTCGCCGCGCGATCCGTCGCGGCGTGGCAGCCAGGTGTCGTTCCGCCATCCCGACGGCTATGCGATCATGCGGGCGCTGATCGCGCGCGGCGTGATCGGCGATTTCCGTGCGCCCGATGCGCTGCGCTTCGGCTTCACGCCGCTGTATCTCGGCGAGGCCGAGGTGCGGCGCGCCGTCGACATCCTCGACGACGTCGTGGCCAACCGGCTATGGGACAGGCCGGACTATCGCCAGAAGGAGCTCGTGACATGACCGGCGCGCCCTACGATCCCGCCGCCGACGGCGCGCAGATGAATTTCCGCGAGCGCATGTCCTATGGCGACTATCTGAAGCTCGACCGGCTGCTCGACGCCCAGGCGCCGCTGTCGTCAGCGCATGACGAGATGCTGTTCATCATCCAGCATCAGACCTCCGAGCTGTGGATGAAGCTCGCGATCCACGAGATCAAGGCCGCGATGGCCGCGATCGCGCGCGACGACGTGCAGCCCGCGTTCAAGATGCTGGCGCGGGTGTCGCGCATCTTCGAGCAGCTCAACGGCGCCTGGGACGTGCTGCGCACGATGACGCCGAGCGAGTACACGCTGTTCCGCGACAAGCTCGGCGAGTCCTCCGGCTTTCAGTCGTTCCAGTACCGCTCGATCGAGTTCCTGCTCGGCAACCGCAATCTGGCGATGCTGCGTCCGCATGCGCATCATCCCGAGCTGACCGCCGAGCTGGAAGCGATCCTGGCCAAGCCCAGTCTCTACGACGAAGCGCTGCGGCTGCTGGCGCGGCGCGGCTTCTTCACCGGCGCCGACGGGCAGCGCACAGACTGGCGCGGCACCCGCAGCGAGAGCCCGGAGGTGGTCGCGGCCTGGACCAGCGTCTATCGCGATCCGCAGCGGCATTGGGAATTGTACGAGCTGGCCGAGAAGCTGGTCGATTTCGAGGATTATTTCCGCCGCTGGCGCTTCAACCACGTCACCACGGTCGAGCGCATCATCGGCTTCAAGACCGGCACCGGCGGCACCAGCGGCGTCAACTATCTGCGCAAGATGCTGGAGATCGTGCTGTTTCCCGAACTCTGGAAGCTGCGCACCGGGCTGTGAGCTCGCGCGGATCATCGACAGGAGACCCTCATGCTGTATGCCGTCAAGGACTGGGACAACGCCTATGCCAACGGCCCGAATATCGCCGGCGGCGAGCGCTGGCCGGGGCTGTGGGTGGCGCCGGCGGAAGCCTATCGCACGACATTGGCGGGGCAGGGCCGTGCGATGCTCGACATCGCCTATGGCATGCATGAACGCCAGCGGCTCGACCTGTTCGTGCCCGAGGGTAAGCCGAAGGGCCTCGTCGTGTTCGTGCATGGCGGCTACTGGATGCGGCTCGACAAGAGCTTCTGGTCGCACCTCGCGCACGGCGCCGTCGCGCGCGGCCATGCCGTGGCGATGCCGTCCTACCGGCTGTGTCCCGAGGTCGGCATTGCCGAGATCAGTGTCGACGTCGCGCAGGCGATTGCGCGGGCCATGGACGAGGTGGACGGCCCGGTGGCGCTGACCGGCCATTCCGCCGGCGGCCATCTCGTCAGCCGCATGATCTGCCGCGGCGCGCCGTTGTCGCCCGAGCGGCAGGCGCGCATTGCGAGCGTCGTGTCGATTTCCGGCTTGCACGATCTGCGCCCGCTGCAGCGAACCGCGATGAACGACACCCTGCACATCGACGGCCCGACGGCCGCGAGCGAGAGCGCGGCGCTACAGACGCCCGTCGACGGCGTCAAGGTCACCGCCTGGGTCGGCGGCGCCGAGCGCAACGAATTCCGCCGCCAAGCCCAGCTGCTCGCCAACATCTGGACCGGCCTCGGCGCTACGACGGCTTATGTCGAAGCGCCCGACCGGCACCATTTCGACGTCATCGACGATCTGGCTGATCCGGATAGTGCGTTGGTCACGGCGCTGGTGGGGTAGACCAGCGTGCTTGAGCACCGCTCTGGCGGCTTGTTCAGTGCACCTCTCCCCGCTTGCGGGGAGAGGTCGGATTGCATCGTC
>JBARNF010000184.1:0-2500 GCA_049802835.1 Bradyrhizobium sp. | reverse complement strand
GCTGCGCACCGGGATCGCCTGCTCCAGGTTTCCGGTCGACACGCGGCGGGCGCCGGTCTCGAGATCGCGCAGCGGCAGATACACCAGCCGGTGCACGAAAAGGCCGACCGAGAGGGAGGCGACGACGATGAACCCGAGCGAGAAGCCGGCGACGCCGAGCGCGCTGGTGCGCATGGTGCGTTCGATCTCGTCGAGGGAATAGACGATGTCGAGCACGCCGAGCACCGACGTGCTCTGCGGGTGCTGATGGCAGGGGGCGTTGTAGCACGAGGGCTCGTTGCGGATCACCTCCATGCTGCCGAGGCGCCGCTGCCCCTGCGGCGTGGTGAAGATCCAGGTGCGCTCGCTCTTGGGCACCTGCGCCAGCGGCTCGTCGCTCTGATGGCAATGGAAGCAGGCTTCCGCCGTGCGGTCCACGGTCTGCCCGATCTCGGAGGCGAGGGTCGAATGGATGATCTTGCCGTCCTTGCTCAGGATCCTGACCTTGTCGATGCGCTCCTGGTTGGCGACGTCGTGGATGATGCGGTCGACATAGGCCGGCTGGTTCTGCAGCATGGCGAAGCGGGTGCTCTTGGTGATCACCTCCGAGAGCTGGGTGACGTGATCGGAGACCTGGTCGAGGAGCTTGCCGCGCTGATACCAGGCGACCAGCACGGTGAAGAGGATCATCGCGACCGAAAGCGCGATGGTCAGGTAGAGGCCGACCTTGAACTTGAGGGTTTGCGCGCGCATGCCCCCGTCACCTCTCCTGCGGTCTGTCCGGACGCATGCTTTCCGGTCCCTCTCTCCAGCGGCGGGAGCCGGCACCTCGCTCGGGTCGGGAATTCTTTGCGCAGGGCGGACATCGGGGGGCGTCGAGGCCCGGCTCCCGCAGCCGGCCGCAGTCTAGCGATTCCCCGCCGGCGATTATTGAGCAGTATCAAACCGATCCGCCGGTCGATCGCGCATGCGGCGAAGGTCGTGTGGCGGCGGCGGACGATGGCACCGGCGAAGGGGACGCATGAGCGCGCTAGGTTTCACGCGTGGCGCAGGGTCTTGACGGCGGACCGGCCCCACTTCGCCGGACCCTGCGCTGAGACGAAAAAGCCTTGATTTTCAATGATTGGTGCCGTAACGCCTGTCCGAGAACTGGCGGCGATGGAACGCTGCGCGTGACGAACCGCCGTGCCCGAGCCGACGCATCCGCGGCTATGTCCGGCGGAGCCCGTTCGCCGCACCCGTCCCCACGATCCGCGCTCCCTTTCGCGGTCCGACGACGTCCTCGGCTGGGTCGCAAATCCTCAACGGCGCAAGGGACCAGGCGGCGCGAGCGGACATGCCCACCAGACGAGAACCTCGGATCTTCTTCGATCTCTCCACCACGCTGCGCTGGTCGGGTCCCCCGGTCGGAATCCTGCGGGTCGAGGGCGAGCTGGCGCGCTGGGGACGCGAGCATCTGCGCGACTTCAAGCCGGTCTTCTTCGATCCGCTCACCCAGCGCCATTGCGAGGCGGACGACCGCAGCGCCGAGAGGTTCCTGTGCGGCGACGCGGTGCTCGACACCATCGGCATGACCGATGCGGCCCGCCCGCGCAAGCGCAAGACCGACCGCGTGCCGGCCGCGATCAAGCCGCTGGCGATGTGGGTTCTGCAGTTTCGCCGCAAATTGCTGCAGACCCTCGAGCGGCTGCGGCTGACGTCAGCGAGCACGCGCCGCGCCGCCCTGATCGACCGCGTGCAGCGGCTGATCATGTCGCCGAAGTACCGCGCCATCATGGTCAAGGAGGACGGGACGCGGCGGGCCTTCGTGCCGCCCGGCATGATCGTGGGGCGGCCGGTCGCGTTTGCGCCTGGCGACATTCTCCTGTGCGCCGGCGCCGGCTGGGCGCACACCAATATCGCGGCGATCCGCGCGGAGAAGGAGCGCAGCGGACTGCGCCTGGCGCTCCTGTGCTACGACATCATCCCGATCATCTTCCCGCAGTTCTACAAGCCGCACGACGTCGCGATGTTTCGCGACTATTACGACGTCGCCTTCCCGACGTCCGATCTCGTCATCGTGACATCGCGTAGCGTGGAAGCGGACGTCCGCAAACATTGCGGCGACCATGATTTGGCGCTTGCGCAGACCGCCGTCGTCCCGCTCGGATCGGACATCATCCGAGTTCCCGCCGAGCTCACGATGGAGCTGCCCGCCGGCCTCGAGCCGGGGCGATACGCGCTGCTGGTCAGCACGATCGAGCCGCGCAAGGGACACCGGCTGCTCTACAATGTCTGGCGCAAGCTGCTGGACGAAGGCGTTCCGCAAAAGACCGGGTTCAAGCTCGTGTTCGTCGGCCGCCCGGGATGGATGGTCGAGGATCTGATGCGGGATCTGACCGGGGACAGCCGTCTTGCCGGCTCGCTGCATGTGCTCGAACGGGTCGACGACCGGACGATGGTGGCGCTTTATCGGGGCGCAGCGTTCTGCTGTTACCCCTCGGCCTATGAAGGCTATGGGCTGCCGATCGTCGAGTCGTTT
>JBARNF010000183.1:0-1740 GCA_049802835.1 Bradyrhizobium sp. | reverse complement strand
GTTCCGCCCTTGCGCTTCGCTAGTGCTTCACCTCCATCAGGTTGCACAGGGGACTTTCACCCCCAAGCTGCCGGACATGTCCGACACACAGGCGGGCCTTCGGCCCCCGCCTTCAGCGGCTGACAGCCTTGACAGGGCTTTCCACCCAGCCGTCGTTTGCCACCAAGGGTGCGATGGCGGGATGCGGCTGAAGCTTCCGCAAATGCCATGTCAGCTTCTCTCGCTCGGCCATCTTTGCGGGGTTCTGACGATCATCCGACGGTGGATTGATCCAGGTTGCGGTCGGCTTTGCCGGTGGTTCGGGCTCCTTTCGAACGAAGCGTTCCGGGTTTCTGTCGAAGGCGCCATCGAGGATGTTCTGGCGGGCGGCGTGGATTTCGTCGACCTGGCCGTAATGCACCTGGTCGGGTGTCATCAGGCCGATGCCGGCGTGGTGATGCTCCTGATTGTACCAATCGAAGAAGCTGCGGCAGAACGCCTTGGCGTCCTGGATGCAGCCGAAGCGCTGTGGGAACTGCGGCTGGTACTTCATCGTCTTGAAGTGGCTTTCCGAGAACGGATTGTCGTTGGACGTGTGCGGCCGGCTGTGGGACTGGGTGACGCCGAGATCGGCGAGCAGGAGTGCCGTGGCCTTGGCGCGCATGGGACCGCCACGGTCCGCATGCAGGGTCAACTGGCCGGGCGGCGCGGGATGCTTGGCGACGGCGTCGTCGAACAGAGCTTTGAACAGGGTGGCGCTTTCTCGGTCGGCGACGCACCAGCCGACGACCCTCCGGCTGAAGATGTCGATGATGACGTAGAGGTAGAAGTAGGTCCATTTGGCCGGCCCCATCAGCTTGGTGATGTCCCAGGACCAGACCTCGTTGGGAGCTCGTGCCAGCAGCTCCGGCTTCTTGTAGACCGGGTGGCGCAGCTGAGCGCGTCGCTCGCGGACTTCCTGGTTGGCGGCCAGGATGCGGTACATGGTGCGGATCGAGCAGTGGTAGACGCCTTCGTCGAGCAGGCTGGCGTAGACCTCGGCGGGGGCCTGGTCGACGAAGCGCGGTGCGCGCAGAAGGTCGAGCACGGTTTGGCGTTCTGCGATGGCCAGCGCGCGCCGTGGGCTCGGTCTGGGACGATGCACGGCCGACGGCCGGGCCAGGCGGGCACGCTGACGATAGACGCTGGCGCGCGGCACGCTCAGGGCCACGCAGGCACCGGCGGTCAGTCCCGGCGTCGGCGTCAGGGCGACAACGGCATCCCTCATGACGCGTCTTCGCTGTCTGGCGTCGCCAGCGGAATCCCCAACAGGGCTGCAACTTTTTTTTGGACTTCTATGATCGCCTCGGCGTGCTCCAACCGCCGCGCGAGCCGCGCGTTCTCCCGCTTGACCTGCGCCAGTTCCACCGACAACGGGTTCGGCAGCGCGGGCTTCGGTCCCCGCTTGGCGGGCGTCAGCGCACCAAGCGCGCCGCTGTCGCGCTGCCGCCGCCATTCGCTCAGGGTCGACGAGTACAGGCCTTCCCGGCGCAGGATCGCTCCGATCCCACCCACGCCGGCGGCGCCATCGGTCTCCGCCAGCACACGCAGCTTCTCCTGCACCGTGAATGTCCGACGTCGCGGCCGATCCGACAGTTCGGGTGCCGCCGCCGCCGGGGCCGGCACGACGGTCGGCCTCCGGCCTTCCTCCGCACCAGCCCCGGCGGCACCGTCCATTTTCGCTTCTCTGTCTCGCATGACCATGTGGTCGTTGTCCTACGC
>JBARNF010000182.1:0-10104 GCA_049802835.1 Bradyrhizobium sp. | reverse complement strand
CCTCTGGAGGCACCCGCAGCTGCGGGACGGGCCATTCCGGCGGCAGCGGCGCCCGGTCAGGCAGCGCCAGCGCGGCATTCTTGTCGATGAAGCGGGGCAGCGCCTTCTCGCCCCAGCGCCAGCGATTGAGCAGCCCGAAGCGAAACTCGCCGACGAAGCCCACCCGTTCCGGAATGGCGGCGAGCGCGGGCGCCAGGGCCGATTTCCACGTCCGTGGCATCACCAGCGCGGTCCGGTAGTGCCGCTCGCGCAAGAGGCTGGCGAGCTGCCATTGCCGGGCCAGCGCCAGTCGGCTGCGCGGCAGGTCCCAGACGATGCCGGAGCGGACGCCGGGCATGTAATCGACCAGCGGCGCGCACAGCGAGGTCACCAGCAGATCGACCGGCCGGTTCGGCCAGCGTTGCTTGAGCACCCGGACCACGGTGTGGCCGCGGACGAAATCGCCGATCCACATATAGGGGACGATCAGGATCGGGCTGGTCTCCGCAGCATCAACCTCGACCGTTGCTGAATTTGAATTCATTCTTTAAGTGTCCGACTTCGGGGCGCTGGGTAGCCGCTCGGCCGTCGCAGGTAAAGGCCGCACGGTGGACGATCACCAAAGCGCTTACACTTTGCCGCCGCATGCGCTACGCGAAGGCCGGGTTTTTCGGATCAGGGCGGGTAATAGAATGTTGCTGGTGACCGGCGGCGCCGGGTTTATCGGATCGAATCTGGTCGCCGCGCTGAACGATGCCGGCCGCACCGATGTCGTCGTTTGCGACAGTCTCGGCAGCGAGGGCAAATGGCGCAATCTGGCCAAGCGGCAGCTCGCCGACGTCGTGCCGCCATCCGAACTGAGCCACTGGCTGAAGGGACGCCGGCTTGACGCGGTCCTGCATTTGGGCGCGATCTCCGAGACCACCGCCATTGACGGCGATCTCGTCATCGAAACCAATTTCCGGACCTCGCTGCGCCTGCTGGACTGGTGCACCGCGAGTTCCACGCGGTTCATCTATGCCTCCTCGGCCGCGACCTATGGTGACGGCGCGCAGGGATTCCACGATGATCCGTCTCTCGATGCGCTCAAGACCCTGCGGCCGATGAATCTCTATGGCTGGAGCAAGCATCTGTTCGACATGGCCATCGCCGCGCGTGCCGAACGGGGCGACAAGCTGCCGCCGCAATATGCCGGGCTGAAGTTCTTCAACGTGTTCGGTCCCAACGAGTATCACAAGGGACCGATGGTCGGGGTTCTCGCCCGCCGCTTCGACGACATCAAGGCCGGTCGCACCATCCAGCTGTTCAAGTCGCATCGCGAGGGCATCGCCGACGGCGACCAGCGCCGCGACTTCATCTATGTCGATGACGTCGTGCGGGTGATGATGTGGCTGCTGACCTCGCCGTCGGTCTCCGGGCTCTTCAACGTCGGCACCGGCGAGGCCCGCAGCTTCAAGGACATGATGCTCTCGGCCTATGCCACGCTCGGAGCGACGCCCCGGATCGAGTACATCGACATGCCCGAAGCGATTCGCGGCAGCTACCAGTATTACACCCAGAGTGAAGGCGGCCGGTTGCTGGCCGCCGGCTACAATGGCGGCTTCACACCACTTGAGGATGCGGTTGCTCAATATGTCAGGGGCTACCTCGATTCGGCGGACAGGTTCCGTTAGAGCATGATCACGCCGATCCCGATGGTCGAACGCCGCAATGCTCCATCCCAACTGCACCGAGACGACCGCTGATGTTTGATTTCGACGATCTCTCGCAAGCGATCGCCCGCCAGACGGTGCTGTGCGTGGGCGACCTCATGCTGGACGAATTCGTCTACGGCGAGGTGTCGCGGATTTCCCCCGAGGCGCCGGCGCCTGTGATCGCGGTTCAGCGCAGCGAAACCAACATCGGCGGCGCCGGCAACGTGGCGCGCAACATCGCCGCGCTCGGCGCGCGATGCATTTTCGTCGGACTGGTCGGCGATGACGCAGCAGGCCACCAGCTCGAGGCCGAACTCGCCAGGGAGGCGGGCATCGAGAGCGTGCTGGTGCGCGATCCGTCGCGGCCGACGACGCGCAAGGTCCGGTTCGTCTCCGAGCATTTCTCGACCCATATGTTGCGCGCCGACTGGGAGCGCGCCGCGCCGGCCGCTGCCGACATCGAGCAGCAGCTGATCGAACGGATCCTGCCGCTGCTCGATCGCGTCGACATCGTGCTGTTGTCGGATTACGCCAAGGGCGTGCTTACCACGCGCGTGATCCGCAACGTGATCGATGCCGCGCGCAAGGCCGGCAAGCGCGTCATCGTCGACCCCAAGAGCGCGAATTTCGCGATCTATCGTGGCGCGACGCTGCTCACGCCGAATCGCAAGGAGTTCTCGGAAGCCACCCGCAGCCGCGCCGAGACCGAGCAGGAGATCGCGTCTGCTGCGCAGGATGCGATCGATCTCGCCGACTGCGAGGCGATCCTGGTGACCCAGAGCGAGCGCGGCATGACCTTGGTGCCGCGCCAGGGCGATCCGATCCACGTGCCAGCCTATCCCGTGAAGGTAAGCGACGTGTCCGGCGCCGGCGACACCGTCGTTGCGGTCCTCGCCGCGACGCTCGCGGCCGGCGCAGCGTGGGAAGACTCCTTGCGAATGGCGAGCGCGGCAGCGGCCGTGGCCGTCAGCAAGCAGGGCACGGCCAGCGTCACGTCGGCCGAACTGCGGCAGAAGATCCTGCCGCATGCCTATTTGGCCGCTGAAGAGAAGATCATTGAAAACGATGGCGAACTCCTGGCCCGCGTCGCCGCGTGGCGGCGCGACGGCTTGCGGGTCGGCTTCACCAATGGCTGCTTCGACATCCTGCATCCAGGCCACGTCAAGGTGCTGACGGCTGCGCGGGCCGCCTGTGACCGCCTGGTGGTCGGTCTGAACAGTGACATGTCCGTCAAGCGGCTCAAAGGCGAGAGCCGACCCGTGCAGGACGAGCGCGCGCGCGCCGAAGTGCTGGCTGCGCTGGAGGCCGTGGACCTCGTCGCCATCTTCGCTGAGGACACGCCGCTCCGCCTGATCGAGTTGATCAGGCCGAGCGTGCTGGTCAAGGGCGGCGACTACACCCGCGAGCAGGTGGTGGGACACGAGGTCGTCGAGGCCGGCGGCGGCGAGGTGATCCTGATCGACATCCTCCAGGGACACAGCACGACGGCGCTGGTGGATCGCGCCCGGAGCGATGGGCAATGAGCGCGCTGGCTGGTCATCCCGGCCCGGCGTTGCTGGCGCGCCGCTGGCGCGATCCCGCGGCGTGGCGGACCAGCGTGGACGTCGTGGCCATTCTGCTGGCGGCATCACTGCCCTGGTCGACCTCCGTGGTTTCGATCCTTGGCGTGGTCATGCTGGTCACGATGGCGCCGTTTCTCGACGTTCAGCGCCTGCTGCAGATCCTGAAACAGCCGATCTCGCTGGCGCCGATCGCGCTGTTCCTGCTCGCATTGGTCGGGACGTTGTGGTCGGATGCGGCCTGGGGCGCACGGCTCTATGCGGTGGGGCCGGCGGCCAAACTGCTGGTGTTGCCGGCGCTGTTCTACCATTTCGAGCGGTCCGAGCGCGGGCTGTGGGTCTTCGCCGCGTTTCTCGGCTCCTGCGTCCTGATGGTCATGATGTCCACGGCGGTCGCGTTCGATCCTGCGCTGGCGCTCAAGGCGAATGCCGACCGCGGCATCTTCGTGAAGAACTATATCGACCAGGGGCAGGAATTCTCGCTCTGCGCGGTGGCGCTGGCCTATCCGATCGCTCAGTTGCTGCGCGCACGCCGATTCGTTCCGGCCGGCCTGCTGACCGCGATCATGATCGCGTTCCTGGCCAACATGATCTTCATCGTCGTCTCGCGCACGGCGCTGGTGACGATCCCGATCCTGCTCGCGGTGTTCGGCCTGATCCACCTGAAATGGCGGGCCAACCTCTTGATCGCGGCCGGAATTCTCATGCTCGGCCTGGCCGCATGGTCCGTTTCGCCGCAATTGCAGGCCAAGGTGGCGACGTTCACGACCCAGTATCAGGATTACAGGAACGACCGCGGCGTCACGTCGATCGGTGAGCGGCTGGAGTTCTGGCGCAAGTCGCTGCGGTTCTTCGCCGACGCACCGCTCATCGGGCACGGCTCGGGCTCGACCCGTCACCTGTTCGAGCTGGCTGCGAGCGGGCCTTCCGACCTCTCCTCCGGTCAGGTCGTCGGCAATCCCCACAACCAGACGCTCTACGTTGCCGTGCAGTGGGGAGCTCTGGGAGTCGTCATTCTCTATGCCATGTGGGCCGTGCATCTGTTGCTGTTCCGCGGCGACGGGCTCGTTCCGTGGATCGGTCTGCTGGTCGTTGCGCAGAACGTCTTCACGTCGCTGTTCAACTCGCACATCTTCGATTTCCACGAAGGCTGGATGTATGTGATCGGCGTCGGTGTGGCCGGCGGCATGCTGCTGGGATCGAGGTCGCAGCCGGATTCGGCGCAGAGGCCGGTGACGACATGACGCGCCTGGCTCAATTGACCTCCCGCAACCTGCTGATCGCCGCGCACGACCTGCTCGTCAGCGTTGCAGCGTTGTTTGCTGCGTTCTACATCCGCTTCGAAGGCGCCAGCAGTTTCTGGGAGCGGGTGCCGCTGCTGCTGCAGCTCTTGCCCTATTTCATCGCCTTCAGCTTCGTCGTCTTCTATTTTTCCAATCTCCTGACCACGAAGTGGCGGTTCATCTCGCTGCCCGATGCGCTCAACATCGTGCGCGTCGCAACGGTGCTGACGCTTGCGCTTCTCGTGCTCGACTACATCATCGTCGCGCCGAACGTCCGCGGCACCTTCTTCTTCGGCAAGCTCACGATCATCCTCTATTGGTTCCTGGAGATCCTTGCGCTCAGCGCGCTGCGCTTCGCCTATCGGTATTTCCGCTACACGCGGGTGCGCCATCACGCCAAGGCGGTCGACTCCGCGCCGGCGCTGCTGATCGGCCGGGCTGCCGACGCGGAGGTCGTGTTGCGCGGCATCGAGAGCGGCGCGGTCAAGCGGATCTGGCCGATCGGAATCCTGTCGCCTTCGCTTGCGGACCGTGGTCAGCTGATCCGCGGCGTTCCCGTGCTGGGAGGAATCGACGACGTCGAGGACGTCGCGGCCGACTTCGCCCGGCGCGGCAAGCCGATCGCGCGCGCCCTGATGATGCCCTCGGCGTTCGAGGCGGACTGTCACCCGGAAACCTTCCTGATGCGGGCCCGCCGGCTGCGCCTGATCGTGAGCCGCCTGCCGTCGCTCGAGAGCGGCGACGCGCCGCGGCTGGCTCCCGTCGCGGTCGAGGATCTCCTGCTGCGGCCGAGCGAGAAGATCGACTACGGCCGGCTCGAGGCGCTGGTGAAGGGCAAGGCGGTGGTGGTGACCGGCGGCGGCGGTTCGATCGGCGCCGAGATCTGCCAGCGTGTCGTCGCATTCGGCGCGGCGCGGCTCCTCATCCTGGAAAACTCCGAGCCGGCGCTGTACGCGATCACCGAGGTGCTCGCGGCCGACCCGGAGACGAAGGCAGCGGTCGAGGGCCGCATCGCCGACATCCGCGACCGCGACCGGGTGTTCGCGCTGGTCGGCGAGTTCAAGCCGGATCTCGTGTTTCACGCGGCCGCCCTCAAGCATGTGCCGATCCTCGAGCGCGACTGGAGCGAGGGCGTCAAGACCAACATCTTCGGCTCGATCAACGTCGCCGATGCCGCCGTGGCGTCGGGCGCCGAGGCCATGGTGATGATCTCGACCGACAAGGCGATCGAGCCGGTCTCGATGCTGGGGCTGACCAAGCGTTTTGCCGAAATGTATTGCCAGGCGCTCGACCGTCAGCTCGCCGAGCGGCCGCCCGGACGGCCGCCGATGCGGCTGATCTCGGTCCGGTTCGGCAACGTGCTGGCGTCGAACGGCTCGGTGGTGCCGAAATTCAAGGCCCAGATCGAAGCGGGCGGCCCCGTCACGGTGACCCATCCCGACATGGTGCGCTACTTCATGACGATCCGGGAGGCTTGCGATCTCGTGATCACGGCGGCATCGCACGCGCTGGCGCCGGACCGTCCCGGCGTCTCGGTCTATGTGCTCAACATGGGGCAGCCGGTCAGGATCGTGGAGCTGGCCGAGCGCATGATCCGCCTGTCCGGCCTGCAGCCCGGCTATGACGTCGAAATCGTTTTCACGGGGATCCGGCCCGGTGAGCGCCTGAACGAGATTTTGTTTGCGAGCGAGGAGCCGGCGGTCGAGATCGGTGTCGCCGGAATCATGGCGGCCAAGCCGAACGAGCCGCCGATGCAGACGCTCAAGGCATGGATCGCGGCGCTGGATCAGGCCATCGCGCGCAACGATCCGGTCACCATCAAGGCCGTGCTCAAGGATGCGGTGCCGGAGTTCGGCTCAAGCGCCGCGTGACGGAGAGGATCGCGGCTGCGCGAACCGGCGCAGCAGCAGACCCACTGCGAGCAGGCCCGCGGCAAGCGTCACGACGTCGCCGGCGACGGAGGCAAGCCCGATCGACAGTCCCGCCAGTGCGGCGAGCACCAGATTGAGAGCGAACACCTCGGCGACGACGCGCCGGACCGTGAAGCCGTTGTCGGTGGCGCGCTGATAGAAATGCGTGCGGTGGGCGGCCCAGAACGGCTCCCGGCGCGCCATGCGCCGCAGCAGCGTCCAGGTGGCGTCGAGCAGGTAATAGAGCGGCAGCAGCAGCGCCGCGACGATGAACCCCTGCCAAGCCAGCTGCAGCAGGCACCACCCGAGCAGAAGCCCGATCGGCAGGCTGCCGACATCGCCGAGAAAGACCTTGGCGACGGGACGATTGAACGGCGCGAAACCGAGCAAGGCGCCGCACAGCGCGACAGCGACCGCGGTTGTTGGCCATGGCAGCAGGCTGGACATGCCGAACAGCGCAAGTGCCGCCGTGATCGGCACCGCCTCCGCCACCGTCATCAGGTCGAGCCCGTCCATGAAATTGACGAGGTTGACGAACCAGAGTCCTGCGATCAGCAACAGCGTGCGCTCGATCACCAAGGGAATCGGCAGGATTCTGAGATCATCCGGCGCGGTAAAGACGATCAGGCCGACGGCCAGCCCCTGAAGGATGAGCCGGGGCAGCACGGGGATCGGGCTGACGTCATCGACCAGGCCGACCAAGGCGACAAGAGGCACGGCGACGAACAGCATGACCAACGGCGCGAAGCCCATGACGGAAGCGAAGGCGCCGCCGACCACGAGCGTTGCTCCGATCACTGCGATGCCGGCGCCCTGCGGCGTCGGGATCTTGTGCGAGGAGCGGGCGTTCGGCCGCGCCAGCGCGTAGCGCTGCAGCAGCGGGCGCAGCAGCACGATCAGGACCGCGCACATCACGGCTGCGAGCAGGGCGACGACAACGAGGATCGCGGCTGGATTGGCGATCATCAGCGCAAGCCCGACGCCGACGTGAGGCGATCATAGAGCGCCACCACCGAGCGGCCGATGATCTTGGCCGAGAGCTTGTCCTCGACGAGCTGCCGTGCGGCCGCGCCGTAGCGGGCGCGCAGCTCGGGCGCTGCCGCGAGTTGCGTCATCGCTTGCGCCAGTGCGATCGGATCCTCGATTCCCACCGATAGCCCGGTCTGGCCGTGGATTGCGATCTCGCGGCAGCCGGGTGCATCGGTGGAGATCAGCGGCCGGCCGCAGGCGGCGGCTTCCAGCAGGCTCACCGGAAGCCCTTCGCGATGCGATGGCAGCACGGCGATGTGGCAGCGCCGCCACAGCTCGGCAATGTCCTTGATCTGGCCGAGCAGGGTAATGCCGGGCTCGTTCTGCCAGGTGTCGACGTCTGCGGCTGAAACCGAGGCAGGATTGGCCGGGTCGGGGGAGCCGGCGATCAGGAGGTGATAGCCGTTGCCCTGCTGGCGCAGCATGCGGTGCGCGGCGACCAGTGCCCGGATGCCCTTGTCGGTGAGGAGCCGTCCGGCGAAGCCGAAGGTGATCGGTCCGTCCGGTTCGGGCAGCGGCTGAAAGCGGTCGGTGTCGACGCCAGACCCGGGGATCAGCGTGATCTTGTCGGCGTGGACGCCCATCGTACGCAAAGCGTCGCGATCGTCCGGGTTCTGCACCAGCACGCAGCTCGGCGCCCGGTTCATGAGCCGTGGCAGCAGCCACAGCATGCCCTGCTTGAGCAGGCGCGAGCGCCAGCTCGCCGAGGTGAAGATATAGCCGAGGCCGGTCAGGGCGTTGACGATCGGTGTTGGGCGTCCGAGCGTAGCCAGCGAGCCGAGCACGCTGGGTTGCAGCCCGGAATGATGCACCACGTCGGGCTTGATCGCAGCCTCGACGGCGCGGATCGCGCGGATCGTGGGCAGGGCTGACGACGGCGACAGCCCGCCGCGCCGGAACGGGATCGGGTGCAGGACGAAGTGCTCGGCGGCGATCGCGGCGGCGCCCGCGTTGACGTTGGTCGCGACATGCACCTCGTAGCCGGCCTCGCGCGCCGCCCGCGCCATCGGCAGGCGATGCATCAGAAAGGCGTAATCCTCATTGGCCACGTAGAGCAGGCGTTGCGGTGAAGCGGGGCGGGGCGAGGGCATCAAACTCACGGTCTCAGGCTGTCAGGGCGCCGTATAGGCCAAGAGCTGGCTTTCCGCGAGCCGTTATCGTGCTTCGAATGACGGGAAACCCGGCCGAGACCTGCCCGTCGGAACGACCGCCCGGCGCTGGCCCCCCGTAGGAGACCCGCGCCCGGACCGACCGGTCAGACCAGATGGAAGCTCGACAAGTGGCCGAGCAGGTCCGCCGTCGACACATGCTGGACCGTGATCGTGTCCTGTGCCGCATCGGTGATGACGGCGTTGCCGGCTGCGTCGTCATGGATCGCCGCCACCAGCGCGGCTTGGCTGTCGAACACGTTGTGGCTGACCACGAGCGCGTCGGTGCCCGGGGTGAAGCCGGAGATGCTGACCTGTCCGAAGTGCTCGGCGAAGACGAAAGCGTCATGCCCCGCCAGCGAGACGGGTTGCGGCGCGGTGCTGCTGGCCGCGCCCTGGCCGGCTGCGCCCGAGATCACGGTGCCGCCCTGGCCATCATTGGCGAAGCGGAAGCTGTCCTGCGATAGCGGCCCGAGGAAATGCAGCGACGTGCTGTTTGTCCCGTCGGTCACCGACAGCAGTCCATTCGCATCATCGAACTGCGCGCGCAGCGATGCGGAGGAGATGGTCTTGAGGTCGACCTGATCGGCCGTGCTGCCGAACCCGATCAGATCGCCGCTGAAGCTTGCCGAGATGACAAGCGTATTGCTGACAGAGGGACTTGCGGCTGATGACTGGGTCGCCGATGGGGTGCCAGCGAGGCTCACCGAGCTCGGAAATCCGATGACGCCGTCGCCGTTCAGGTCCTGATGAAAGATCAGCTCGAACGACTTCACCGTCGAAGTGGTGCCGTCAACCAGACCGCTCAGATTCGAGCTGTAGTTGCCGTTGGCATCCGTGGCCCAGAATGTGAACTGGCTGGTGCCCGGAATCTTCCAGGCGACATCGAACCCGCTGGCCGTCTGGATCGCACCGATCGGGGCAATCGCCCCGAATTGTCCGACCGTGACTCCCGCTCCGCTATATTTGAGCTGCGGGCCGGTCCAGTTCACGTACATGTAGTAGGTGTCGGCGATGTGCAGCAGACTCGTCGCATCATTGGTGTGAATCAGCGACGCCGTGACGCCGACCGTGCCGTCGCCGTTGAAATCCTGACCGAAGGTCGTCTCCATGGATTCGGAGACGAAGCTGCCGCCGGAGACCAGGCCCACGATGTTGCTGGTATAGTTACCGTTGCTATCGGTCGTCCAGAATGTGAACTGATTGCTGGCCGAGTCCTTCCAGGCGACATCGAATCCGTTCCCGACCTGGATCGCCGCGATCGGCGAGATCGTACCGAACTGCCCTACCGTGCACTGTACGCCGCCACACTTCAATTGCGGACCGGACCCGTTGACGTACATGTAGTAGCCGTCGGCGATCTGCAGCAGATTGGTGTTGCCGTTCGAGTGCACGAGCGATGCCGTGACGCCGATCGTTCCGTCGTGATTGAAATCCTGACCGAAGGTCGATTCCAGCGATTCCGAGGTGAAGCTGTTTCCCGACACGATGCCGGAGATGTT
>JBARNF010000181.1:0-4704 GCA_049802835.1 Bradyrhizobium sp. | reverse complement strand
TCATCCGCCTCGTCGTCGCGACCATGCTGAATGCCGTGCCGTCGGCGGAGCCCCTCCACGTCCAGGTCGCCAAGACCTGGGCGCCCAAGACCTGGGCGCCCGACTATAAGCATGGGTCCGACCTGATCCGCCGCACCCTGGTGCTGCTGGCCGACCACGAGCTGAATGCCTCGACCTTCACCGTCCGCTGCGCCGCCTCGACCGGGCTCAGCCTCTACGATGCCGTCATTGCCGGGCTGGCCGCGCTGAAAGGACCCCAGCATGGCGGCGCCGGCGTGCTGGCGTCGCAGCTGGTGAAAACCCTCGTAGACCGCGACGTCGCGCCGCTGATCCGGGAACGGGTGGCCCTCGGCGAGCGCTTCGCCGGGTTCGGTCACGGCATCTACAAGCGCGGCGACCCGCGCGCGATCTCGCTGCTGGAGGCGCTGACGCGGGCCGGCGCGCCGCGAAAATTCACCCGCGAGGTGCCCGAACGGATCGCGGAAGCGACCGGCGAGTTCGTGAACATCGATTATGCGCTCGCCGTGCTAGCGCACAGCCTGCGGCTGCCATCCGGCAGCGAGCTTGCGCTGTTCGCGATGTCGCGCTGCGTCGGCTGGATCGCCCATGCCTGCGAGCAGCTGCAGCATGGCCGCCTGATCCGCCCCCGCGCCCGCTACACCGGCCCGTCGCCGGGCCGCGGCGCCCTGTTGGATGCGCTATAGCTGTGTTGGTGGGTTAATCGACCGCGCCAGCCGCCAGCTGGGTCTCGCGCCGCTTCCGCACCATCCGCAGGATCAGCCAGATCAGCACCGTGCCGGCGACCACCGCGAGGATCCAGGTGTGCTTGGCGATATGGCTGTGATGAGGAATGCTGCCGTAGCGGTGCAGCAGCTGCACCGCGAACACGCCCGGCAGGACATGGGCGCAGGCCCACAGCGCGATGGCCGGAATGTTCACGGCGTAGAAGCGGACCGGGGGGATGTCGAGCGCGCCCGCCGTGATCGGTACGACGGCGCGGATCGGGGCGACGAAGCGGGCCAAGAAGATCGCCAGCGTGCCGAAGCGGTGGAAGAACGCTTCACTCTGCGCCACCAGACGCGGATAGTTCGAGAACGGCCAGGCCGTCAGGATCTCCCGCTGGCTGCGGTGGCCGAACCAGAACGCCCCGCCATCGCCGAGCATTGCGCCCAGGATGGCCGACGTCAGCACCCATTGCAGCTGCAACTCGCCGCCAGGAATCAGCGCGCTCAGCGCCAGGATAATGGTCGTTCCCGGGATCACCGATCCGATGATCGGGACAGCCTCCAACAGCGCGGCCAGAAACAGGGTGAGATAGGCCAGCCCCGCGTGCGCCGCGACGAAGGCAATGAGGGGGTCAAGCAGATGAGCCACGCGGTTCCTGCGGTTGAAAAGGTGAGCAAAGGGCTTGTCGATAAGTAGGAACCCCGGCCCCGAGTGCCATGTCGGGAAGCTTGAGCAGCCCCGGTGGGGCGAAAAGGTGACGTGATTCGCAGGGCAGCCTTTCAAAAACGGCGGCTCATGCCTATCTCGATGATATAACAACGGAACTTTGATTAAGGCTTAGGCTTCTGCCCGCGCGTGCTCTCTGCTAGGCTACCGCGGAAGCCCTTCAACCGCAGCCAAACATGAAATCTGGTTTCGGGAATGCCCGGGACCTCGGAGGATGAATGACGACCGCCGCTACGACCAACGCGCAGGAGATCGCCGGTGTGCCCGACATGAAGGTGTCGGTGCGTCAGGTGTTCGGGATCGACAGCGACCTTGAGGTGCCGGCCTTTTCCGCAAGCGACCCGCATGTTCCTGAGGTGGACGCCGACTATCGCTTCGACCGCGCCACCACGCTTGCGATCCTGGCCGGCTTCGCCAAGAACCGGCGCGTGATGGTCACCGGCTACCATGGTACCGGCAAGTCCACTCATATCGAGCAGGTTGCGGCGCGCCTGAACTGGCCCTGCGTGCGGGTCAACCTCGACAGCCATATCAGCCGTATCGACCTCGTCGGCAAGGACGCCATCGTGGTCAGGGACGGCAAGCAGGTCACCGAGTTCCGTGACGGCATCCTGCCCTGGGCGCTGCAGCACAATGTGGCGCTGGTGTTCGACGAATATGATGCCGGCCGTCCGGACGTGATGTTCGTGATCCAGCGCGTGCTCGAGGTCTCGGGCCGGCTGACCCTGCTCGACCAGAACAAGGTCATCAAGCCGCACCCGGCGTTCCGTCTGTTCGCCACCGCCAACACCATCGGTCTCGGCGACACCTCCGGCCTCTATCACGGCACCCAGCAGATCAACCAGGGCCAGATGGACCGCTGGTCGATCGTCACGACGCTGAACTACCTTGCCCATGACGAGGAGGTCGAGATCGTGCTGGCGAAGGCCAAGCATTACCGGAACGCGCAGGGCCGCGACACCGTCAACAAGATGGTGCGGCTGGCGGATCTGACGCGCAACGCCTTCGCCAACGGCGATCTGTCGACGGTGATGAGCCCGCGCACGGTGATCACTTGGGCCGAGAACGCGGAGATCTTCGGCGACGTCGGCTTTGCCTTCCGCGTCACCTTCCTCAACAAGTGCGACGAGCTGGAGCGTCCGCTGGTCGCGGAGTTCTATCAGCGCTGCTTCAACGCAGAGCTGCCGGAATCCTCCATCAACGTGGCGCTGTCCTAGATCGCGCGGCGTCGTCCTGGCCTTGTGCGCAATGGCGCACTGGCGTCGGGACCGATACGCCGCGCCGGCTTCTGTCGGGTGATGTGGGAAACACGAGTGCGAACAAATGAACGCCGGTGGTTATGGGTCCGGGCGTTCGCCGGGACGATAGCCGCAGGGATCAGATGACCACATCGAACAGCAAACTCCGGCAAGGACCCAAGGAAGCCCCGACCGAGCCATTCAAGCGCTCGGTGACGGGGTGCCTGCGCGCCATCGCCAAGGCTCCTGAGCTCGAAGTGTCCTTTGCGGCTGAACGGCCTGGCCTTGCGCCGGGCAAGGCGCGGCTGCCGGAGCCGGCGCGCAAGATGACCAAGCGCGACGCCGCCATCGTGCGCGGCCATGCCGATTCGATTGCGCTGAAGCTCGCCTGCCATGACCCCAAGATTCATCGCAAGCTGACCCCGGGCAATCCGCAGGCCCGCGGCGTGTTCGACGCGGTGGAGCAGGCGCGCGTCGAGGCCATCGGCGCGCAGCGCATGGCCGGCGTCGCCAAGAACCTCACGGCGATGCTCGACGATCACTTCCATCGCGGCAAATACGACGAGATCACCGACCGCGCCGATGCACCGCTGGCGGATGCGCTGGCCATGATGGTCCGCGAGCGCCTCACCGGAATGGCGCCGCCGAATGCCGCGCGCAAGCTGGTCGATCTCTGGCGGCCGGTTCTGGAAGACAGGATCGGCTCGCGCCTCGATGAGCTCAGCCGCTTCACCGAGGATCAGGCCAGGTTCGGCGATCTCGTCCATGACCTCCTGTCCGCACTCGACCTCGGCGACGAGCGCAACGCCGATTCGGAAGAGGACGAGGACCAGGACGACAACCGCGACGGCGACAACGAGCAATCCGGCGCGGAGGGCTCGCCCGACTCCGACGCCGCGCAGGAAATGAGCGCCGATCAGGCGCAGACGACCTCCGACGAGATGTCGGAGAGCGCGATGGAGGCTGCCCAGGCCTCCGCCTCCGACACGTTGGATGACGGTGAATTGGGCGATGACGAAACGCCCGGCGAAGCGACGCGTCCGAACCGTGGCGGCGCCAACGAGCCGCGCGGACCGGAATATCATGCGTTCGCGCCGAAATTCGACGAGATCATCGCGGCCGAGGACCTGTGCGATCATGACGAGCTGGAGCGGCTGCGCTCCTATCTCGACAAGCAGCTCGCCCATCTGCAGGGTATCGTGGCGCGGCTTGCCAACCGGCTGCAGCGCCGGCTGATGGCGCAGCAGAACCGGGCCTGGGAGTTCGACCTGGAGGAGGGCATTCTCGATCCGGCGCGGCTGTCGCGCGTGGTGATCGATCCCTATCAGCCGCTGTCGTTCATGCACGAGAAGGAGGCGACCTTCCGCGACACCGTGGTGACCCTGCTGCTCGACAATTCCGGCTCGATGCGCGGGCGCCCGATCACGGTCGCCGCGACCTGCGCCGACATTCTCGCGCGGACGCTCGAGCGTTGCGGCGTCAAGGTCGAGATCCTCGGCTTCACGACGCGCGCTTGGAAGGGCGGGCAGTCGCGCGAAGCCTGGCTCGCGGCCGGCAAGCCGGCCAATCCCGGCCGCCTCAATGACCTGCGCCACATCATCTACAAGTCGGCCGACGCGCCCTGGCGGCGCGCGCGCAAGAATCTCGGCCTGATGATGCGCGAGGGTCTACTCAAGGAGAACATCGACGGCGAGGCGCTGGACTGGGCCCACAAGCGCCTGCTCGGCCGTCCCGAGCAGCGCAAGATCCTGATGATGATTTCCGACGGCGCGCCGGTCGACGATTCCACGCTGTCGGTCAACGCGGGCAATTACCTCGAGCGCCACCTGCGGCACATCATCGAGGAGATCGAGACGCGCTCGCCGGTCGAGCTGATCGCGATCGGCATCGGCCACGACGTCACCCGCTATTATCGCCGCGCGGTCACCATCGTCGACGCCGAAGAACTCGGCGGCGCCATCACCGAAAAGCTCGCCGAATTGTTCAGTGAGACCAGCGCCGCACCCTCCACCAG
>JBARNF010000180.1:0-4054 GCA_049802835.1 Bradyrhizobium sp. | reverse complement strand
GTCGGCACCCCGGCCCTGACCTTCATCGGCCTGATCGGCGCCGCGCTTGCGGTCGCGCTGCGCCGCGGCGGCCTGCTGCTGCCGGTCCTGGTGCTGCCGCTGACCGTGCCGGTGCTGATCTTCGGGGTGGCGGCGACGAACGCGGCCGTGGTCGGCCCGGTGCCGTTCGGCACCCCCTTCACCATCCTGTGCGCGCTCACCCTGATGAGCCTGGTGGTCGGCCCGTTCGCGGCGGGGGCAACGCTGCGGCATGGGCTGGAGTGAGGGGCCGCATCCTTCGAGACGCCGCCTACGGCGGCTCCTCAGGATGAGGCCTTCAGCGACCCCTCATGGTGAGGAGCCGGGCGAAGCCCCGCGTCTCGAACCAGGGGATCGCGCGCGGTCACTTGTAGGAGTTGTACGCCCCGCAATTCGCGCCCCGGCCGAACCGCAAGCTGAAGTCGACCTTGCCGCCCCCGATGGGAATGATCGTCGGCTTGCCGCCCGCCAAATCCTGATCGACCAAAATCGCCTTGCGGTCCGCGGTCGAGCTGACGCGCACCGGGACGACCAGCTTGCCGCGCTCCGCCTTGGTCATGTCCTGGATGAAGAGACCGGTGACCGGCTTCTCCAGACCGTCGGCTTGGACATTGCGGTCCACCGCGATGTCCTGCGGAATGTAGACTTCCATCGGGCCGTCGGCGCTGCGGCAGGCGAAGATGCGGGTCATCGGCGTCTCGACCGATACGCTCTCAGCCATCGCGGGCGTTGCCATCAAGGCGGCCGACACGATGGCGGCAAGTCGGGGGATCATCGGTTCTCCTCCCTCCCAAAATGGCGGACGCAGCCGCCTTGCGAAGTATCGTCAGCGCGCCGACAGCATGCATGAACCGAAATTGTCTGCAATATTGGGCCCTTCACAAGGGCTTTCTGCAAATCCGACTCGCTGTCTCATTGCTGAGACGCCGCCTTCGGCTCCTCAGAGCCTGACCGGAAAGCGGTGCGACTCCCCTCCCCCCCCCCGCGAGCCCTTGCGAGCGGTGGGGAGGGGTCGGGGGCTTCTGGCTTGGCAAAGACCGCGTTGGTCCGACAGACGCATCAGATGCAAACAAGCGCATCATCGGCCGTCGATCCAGGCGCAGCAAAAAGAGCCCCCCCCCCCTGACCCCTCCCCGCCATTCGGCTCACGCGAATGGGAGAGGGGAACCGCCGCGACGCGACGTCTCCATCGTCATGGCCGGGCTTGTCCCGGCCATCCACGTCTTTGTCTTTGAAAGCGTTTCAAGACGTGGATGCCCGCAACAAGTGCGGGCATGACGAGTCAGAAATTGCCGCGCTTGGTATCAGTCTTGAGTTGGCGCCCATGGGGACCGGGGCAGGGGGTCGTGCGCGAGGCTCGCATCGTGCCCAACCGCGTGACCGAGCGGAGGGAGGAGCCGCCCACACCTCACGTCAGGTCTTCCCAAAGAGAGCGGACATTTACGGCACTTAAGAGAAGGTCCGAGTTGGGCCAATGTCTGGCAAAGATCGAATGGTCTTCCTCGTCTGCTTCACGTCAGGAAGCAGACAGTCGCGCGTAAGGTAGCGGCGTCATAGCCCGTCGGGCGGATGAGCGTCGCGTGATCCGCCAATGCACTTTGGAGCGGCGGGTTACGCCTACGTGCTATTCCTTTGTTGCGTCATGGCGGACAATTTCGACGCTCATGTGAATACTCGGCACGGACGCATTGCACCACGAACATCCAACCGCATTACAGCGACCACAGGTCACTCTTCCGCGCATGAAGTCGAAGATTTGCTGCATCTCCGGCCCTTCAACAACCGGAATGACATAAGCCACTTTGGGAACATAGGTCTCGCTCATATCGTCACTTCCTTTCGCAGCAGATACAGCTTCACGGCGTCCCGGAAACGGGGCGCCAACTCCTCCCGGATGGTGTCGCAGTCTTCGGTCCTCTGCCAGCGCAGGTTCGCGCCCGCAGTCGCAAACGCTTTGTAGCATTCGACCATGCGACACGCGTGGATCGCCCAACAATTCGCACACGGACCTTCTCTAACCGACTTACGGAAAGCCTGTTGAAAAGCCGCAAATGCGTCGAGATCGAGCTTCCCCGCCTTGACGTTGCCAAATTCCACCGAGGCCGACCGATTAAACTCGATGCACGAGGTGATTCCACCGTCTGGCAGGACGGTAACCGTGCTCCATTCATCAGATTGGCAGTCGGCGCATAGGGTGCCACCCTCTTCCCGCTCAATGTCCGTCGCGTTGCTGCCGGTCTTTCGCGTCACGTTCAGGCCCGCATAGATCTGGAAGCAGTCTTGTGAATCGTGAGAACTATCCAACTCGGACTGCGCGATCAGACGTGAACGTGTCCTTGCTTTTTCGTCCTGCATATCCTCCCATTCGCGCGGCGTATACCACGTCGCCCGCGAACTCGTGGGAACGCACTCATTCGGGTTGATCTGCGTTTTTCGTATCCCCAGAGCGAGAAGGTGGTCCACTTGCTCCTGAAATCGACCGGCAAACTGGGGCGTAACGACCATGTTGATGATGACGTTTGATGCAAATTCCCTCGGATAGCGCTGCTTGAATCGCATGATTTTTTCGAGAACTTTTTCGTACGATCCGCGCCCCCTGTGGTCGACCCTGTTTGCATCATGTATTTTAGGCGGACCGTCCAGGCTGATAAACGTCAAGAAGCGGTGTTCAACCAAAAAATCGACGGTCCCATCACTCAAGAGCAATCCGTTGGTCGCCACGACATTTTTCGACTGCACCCGCCAGGTCTCAACTTGTTCGATGATCTTCTCTATTACGTTCATGCCGAGCAGCGGCTCTCCACCAAAAAATTTGAGCGTTATGCCGGCTTTGTCCATGTGCGGGCGCAAAAGACCGAGAGCCGCAATCGCCGTCTTCTGCATAAGACGGTCGTTTCTCCCATTTGGAAGCTTGTAGCGGTCCCGGGTGGCGCAGTACGTACAGTCGAGATTGCACGCTCCAGTGATGACGAACTCGATTGTTCGGAGCCGAAGTGTCAACGCAGGTGGCGGAAATTGGAGTCCCGGACTGTCCTCGCCTGTCCAGATCGGGCAATTGCCGTCCTCGTGCCCTTCTGCTGATCCGACTTCTTCAAAAAGCTTGTCCTGCCGCGCAGAGTAAACAAAGTTTCTTTCATCAATTGTGAACCGGAAGACTGCACCGGGTCCAAGATTGTCCGAGCTCGGCTGCATAACGCGCCCTCTCAGTTATCTCTCCCGCTTCCATCGTCCTGCCGGCGCGCAACCGGCGCGGAAATGGTCTCTGGAAACGATGTGTCGAGGGAAAACGCCTGTCGAACCCACCCCTTCGGGTTCTTACAATGAGGACGGGGTCCGAGCCTGCATTGACAAGGATCAAATGTGGCTCAAATGAAATCAACATCGTGGGCGCACTGGGCAGCCCATTCATCGTCCCGCTTCGCGCAGGACCACGCCGACGAGGCGCGGTGGCATATTTGTTTGGGAAGATACCATCCGGGCTTGCTCAGCCTCTCCACGTCATACCCGCGAAAGCGGGTATCCCGTAATCCGTGCGGCAGCGAGCAAGCGCCGTCATTTGTGGCCCTCAACCCCACCTCCCTCTCAGAGCACGTCAAACACGGACATCATATCGCGGGCATCCATGTCTTAGAAGGTTTCAAGACCAAAGACGTGGATGGCCGGGACACGCCCGGCCATGACGATGGGGAGAAGTCACGGCCAGCCGCCCTTGGTGTCACGCCGCCCTCGCCCCCTCGCCCCATTCCCCCAGCGTGTGCAATCTCTGCATCGCCAAATCGGCCTCGTCCCCGCTCGCCCCAGCGCCGCCGCCCGCCTCCCCGCCCTCCGCGACCGCCATCAGCCCCGCCTTCGCATCCGGATCGGCCAGCATCGCGGCGAAGCGCTCCGCGTCGCGCCAAACCCACCTCCCGCGCTCGAGCCGCGCATAGACGCGGCCCGTTGCATGATCGGCGAAATTGATGATCGGGATGAGCCGCGCGCAGCGCTGCAGGAACGCGACGTTGCGCTCCGGCGCCAAATCGTCGCCGAGATACAC
>JBARNF010000179.1:0-2234 GCA_049802835.1 Bradyrhizobium sp. | reverse complement strand
GCCGTCATCCCGACCCCGAGCACGCGGGCGCCGCGCGTGACGATGCTTTCCAGCTCCGCGACCGTGTAGAAGTTCAGCCGGATCGGAATGCCGAAGCGGTCGCGCAGCGGATTGGTGAGCAGGCCGGCGCGCGTGGTGGCGCCGACCAGGGTGAATTTCGACAGGTCGATCTTGACCGAGCGTGCCGCCGGTCCCTCACCGATGATCAGGTCGAGCTGGAAATCCTCCATCGCGGGATAGAGCACCTCCTCGACGGCCGGGCTCAGGCGATGAATCTCGTCGATGAACAGCACGTCGCGCTCTTCGAGATTGGTCAAGAGCGCGGCGAGATCGCCGGCCTTGGCGATCACGGGTCCCGACGTGGCGCGAAAGCCGACGCCGAGTTCGCGCGCGACAATCTGCGCCAGGGTCGTCTTGCCGAGGCCGGGGGGCCCGACGAACAGCACATGGTCGAGCGCCTCGCCGCGCTTGCGCGCCGCCTCGATGAAGATCGACAGATTAGCGCGGGCCTGCTGCTGGCCGACGAACTCCGACAATTGCTGCGGGCGCAGCGCGGTGTCGCCGACATCATCCGATCGGCGCTCCGGGCTGACCATGCGCGCGGGCGGCTTCATTCGTTACCGCGCCGGTACTTGTTGGGCAGCAATTGGCCGATCGTCACGACCTCCGGGCCGGCGCCGTTCGATGGCACGATCACCTTCGCCTTCGCATCGTAGTCATGGATCAGTTCGCGACAGGTGCCGCAGGGCGAGACCACGGCAACCTGGCCGGGCTCCCCGGGTTTGGGATGTCGCACGGCCACGATGGTTTCGATGCCATGATCGCCGTGCTCGGTGATGGCGCGGCCGATCGCAATGGCCTCGGCGCAGACGGCGTTGCGGCCGAGATAGGCGTCGATGTTGACGCCGGTGATGATGCGCCCGTCGCGGGTGCGCATGGCCGCGCCGACTTCCTGCCAATCGTTGCGATAGCGGCTCTTCACCGCTGATGCCGCCGCCGCGATCAGCTCCTTGTCCTTCTTGCTCACCATGGGGGAAACAGTTGTCCTTCTGCTCGTCCGGCGTGGGGACGATAGCCTATTTCGCCAGCTCTTTGAGGCCGAGGCGGATGAGTTGCGCGGTCTCCGCCTTGTCGCCGGCCGCGCGCGACGCCGCTGCGATCGCGGCCGCGGCCTGCGGCTGGCCATAGCCGAGATTGATGAGGGCCGAGATCGCGTCGGCCACCGGTTGCGGCGCCCGCTGCTCGTCGATCGCCCCGGACAGCCTGATCACGCTGGGATCGACGTCGGCGAAGGCCGGCGCCTTGTCCTTCAGCTCGGTCACGATACGCTCGGCGACCTTGGGGCCGACGCCCGGCGTGCGCGCCACCGCGGCCTTGTCGCGCAAGGCGATCGCATTGGCGAGATCGGCCGGCGGCAGGGTGCCGAGCACCGCGAGGGCGACCTTGGCGCCGACGCCCTGCACCGTCTGCAAAAGGCGAAACCATTCCCGTTCGACATCCGAGCGAAAACCGAACAGCTTGATCTGGTCCTCGCGCACATAAGTCTCGATCGACAATGTGGCGGCTTCCCCCGGCGACGGCAAGGCCTGCAGCGTCCGCGCCGAGCAGTGCACCTGATAGCCGACGCCGCCGACGTCGAGGATCACGTAATCCTCACTGTAGGAATCGATCAGGCCCTTGAGCTTGCCGATCATAGCTCGGCCACCCTGGCCCGCAGCGCCGCGCCCTGCCGGTGATGCGCGTGGGTGATGGCGATGGCCAGTGCGTCCGCCGCGTCGGCCGACGGCGGGTCGGCCTTGGGCAGCAGGATCTTCAGCATCACCGCGATCTGGCCCTTGTCGGCATGGCCGGCGCCGACCACGGTCTTCTTGACCTGGTTGGGGGCGTATTCGGCCACCGAAATTCCGAACATCGCCGGCGCCAGCATAGCGATGCCGCGGGCCTGGCCGAGCTTCAGCGTCGCGACGCCATCCTTGTTGACGAAGGTCTGCTCGACGGCCGCTTCCATCGGGGTGAAGCGGCCGAGCACGGCCGAAAGCCCCTCATGGATCGCGAGCAGCCGGCTCGCCAGCGGAAGATCGTCGGGCGGCTCGACCGAGCCACAGCCGACATAGATGAGCCGGTTGCCCTCGCTCTCGATCACGCCCCAGCCGGTGCGGCGGAGGCCGGGATCGATCCCGATGATACGGACAGCGGCGCGAATCGGCTGGGCTTTCATGGGATAGAGATAGCCT
>JBARNF010000178.1:0-11604 GCA_049802835.1 Bradyrhizobium sp. | reverse complement strand
TCTTCCTGGCGCTCGTTCGGGTCCTGCTTGCGCAGCCGGATGATCGTGCGCAGCGCCTTGACGTCGAACCCGTTGCCCTTGCTTTCGGCATAGACATCCTTGATGTCTTCGGAGATCGCCTTCTTCTCCTCCTCCAGCCGCTCGATGCGCTCGATGATCGACTTGAGCTGGTCTACGGCAAAGCGGGTCGCGGGCGACTCGTCGTCCTTCGCGGCGGCGGAGGTGGCCATCTGATACTCCTGAATGAAACTCGTGTGTGTCCGATGAACGCGCCCGTCAATGCGGCGCGCGTGTTCGGGGCGACCCTCAAATCTGGCGTGCCCTGCGTCAAGGCAACATCGCCCTCATCCACAGAGCGCCCACATCTTGTTGGGGGATACGACCTGAAGCGCGCCCCAGCCAGCCGCACCGCTTGCGTTTCACCGCAGGTCCTGCGCAGGGCCCGATTCGCCGGCCCTGCCCGGTCGGCTACAGGCACGGCAACAGCGCCGCCCATGAGATCCCCTCTCGAGCGCCTCAGTCTGTAGCGGTCAATGGCCCGGATGCACCTTCTTCATGGCCTCGAGCTGCGCGGCGCTCGCCTCGCGCTGGTATTTTGCCTTCCATTCCTCATAGGGCATGCCATAGACCGCCTCGCGGCTCTCGTCCTTGGTCATCGCCGCGCCCTTGGCGTCGGCAGCATCCTTGAGCCAGTTGGACAGGCAGTTGCGGCAGAAGCCGGCCAGATTCATCAGGTCGATGTTCTGAACGTCGGTTCTCGTCTGCAGGTGTTCGAGCAGCCGGCGGAAGGCGGCGGCTTCGAGTTCGGTTCGGGTGGTGCTGTCCATTGTCATCCCTTTCGTTCCCTGTTCCGCGCCGTGACGGATGTCTGCTATATAATGCGGCTTCGTCGCAGGTTTGGCCATATCGCGGCACCGTCAGGTGGCTCCAGGAGTTCGATCGCAGCGCCTTCGCATCAGATCGCCTTGCCGTTGACAGAAGCAGCCAGCCCCGCGACATCACCAAACGTTTGATATAGCGTCGCGCCATGATCGCCAAAACCTCCTCCCCCCCGTATCGCGTTCCCCATCTCTCCGGTTTCGCACTGCTTTCGCTGCTTGGGTTGGCCTTGCTCTGTCTGTCGTCGAGCCCGGCGGCGGCCGATTTCCGGCTCTGCAACAACACGTCCAGCCGGGTCGGGATCGCCCTCGGCTACAAGGACGCAGAGGGCTGGACCACCGAAGGCTGGTGGAACGTGTCGTCACGCAGTTGCGAAACCCTGCTCAAGGGCACGCTGGTCGCGCGCTACTACTACATCTACGCGCTGGATTATGACCGCGGCGGTGAATGGTCGGGCCAGGCCTTCATGTGCTCGCGCGACAAGGAGTTCACAATCAAGGGCACGGACAATTGCCTGGCCCGCGGCTTCGACCGCACGGGGTTCTTCGAGGTCGACACCGCCGACCAGCGGGCCTGGACGGTGCAGCTGACCGAGGCCAACGAGCAGCCGGCGCAACAGCGCGTGCCGGGCATTCCCGGCACGTTCGGTCCCGGCGGCAACGTACCGGGGCTGCCCAATGGAGCGCAGGGAACGCCGCCTGCGGGCGCGCCGGGGCTGCCCTCGGGTCAAGCGCCCAAGCCATGAGGCGACTGCGCCGCATCAAGATCCTGGCCACGCTCGGCCCCGCCTCCTCCGACAGCGCGATGATTCGCAAGCTGTTCGAGGCGGGAGCGGACATTTTCAGGATCAACATGAGCCACACCCCGCACGACAAGCTGCGGGAGCTGGTGACCACGATCCGCAGCGTCGAATCGAGCTATGGCCGTCCGATCGGCATTCTGGTCGACCTGCAGGGCCCGAAGCTCCGGGTCGGGACCTTCGCCGACGGCCCGGTCCAGCTGAACAACGGCCAGAGCTTCGTGCTCGATTCCGACAAGACGCCGGGCGATGCGACCCGGGTCCACCTGCCGCATCCGGAGATCCTGGCGGCGCTGCAGCCGGGCCATGCGCTGCTGCTCGACGACGGCAAGGTGCGCCTGATCGCGGAGGAGACCTCCCCCACCCGCGCCGTCACCCGGGTCGTGATCGGCGGCAAGATGTCCGACCGCAAGGGCGTCAGCCTCCCGGATACGGACCTGCCGGTCTCGGCGATGACGCCGAAGGACCGTGCCGATCTCGAGGCTGCGCTGAACATCGGCGTCGACTGGATCGCGCTGTCGTTCGTGCAGCGCGCCGACGACGTGCTCGAGGCCAAGAAAATCATCCGCGGCCGCGCCGCCGTCATGTCCAAGATCGAGAAGCCGCAGGCGATCGACCGGCTCAACGACATCCTCGATGTCTCCGATGCCTTGATGGTGGCGCGCGGCGATCTCGGCGTCGAGCTGCCGCTGGAGCGCGTCCCCGGCCTGCAGAAGCAGATGACCCGGATGGCGCGCCGCGCCGGCAAGCCGGTGGTGGTTGCGACGCAGATGCTGGAGTCGATGATCCAGTCGCCGGTGCCGACGCGTGCCGAGGTCTCCGACGTCGCCACCGCCGTCTATGAGGGCGCCGACGCCATCATGCTGTCGGCGGAGTCGGCGGCCGGCAAATACCCGGTCGAGGCGGTGTCGACCATGAACCGGATCGGCGAGGAGGTCGAACGCGACGTGGTCTACCGCTCGGTGATCGCGGCGCAGCGCCCCGAACCGGAATCAACCGCGGGCGATGCGATCGCGGAAGCCGCGCGGCGGATTGCCGAAAATCTCGACCTGCCCACCATCATCTGCTGGACCTCGTCGGGCTCGACCGCGATCCGGGTCGCACGGGAACGGCCGCGGCCCCCGATCGTGGCGATCACGCCGAACGTCGCCACGGGACGCAGATTGTCGGTCGTGTGGGGCGTGCATTGCGTCGTGGCCGAGGACGCCCGCGACCAGGACGACATGGTCGAACGCGCCGGCTCGATCGCATTCCGGGACGGCTTCGTGCGCGCCGGCCAGCGTGTCCTGGTCGTCGCCGGCGTTCCGCTCGGCACCCCCGGCACCACCAACATGGTGCGCATCGCCTATGTCGGGCCGTCCAGCGAAGCGCACCTCTGAACCGATCAGTCGGGGCTGCTGCGCGCTCTCAATCCTGCGGTCGAGGCCGCGGCCGCAGCACCAGAGGCGACCGGACAGGCCATGATGCCGATGCCATCGGCGCCTGGAATGCGCGCGCAGCTACGTGAGTCATCGATTCTGAGACCGTAGTCGGCGAGCACGCCCAACTGGGGCGGATTGTCGGCCGGGCTGGTGGCGAAATACAGCGCCCAGACGCCGCCGGGAAGCCGATCGGCGAGGCCGTTACGGACGCGACGGTCCAGCACACCGCCCGGAACGAGCGGAACGACCAGCTCCGACAATTGATAGACGCGCGAGCCCGCCGGCAGCGACGAGGTGATGTAACCAAGCGGCTTCTGCAGCAGCAGGAAGGTTGCGGGTTGCTGCAGGGCTTGTTGCTGCAAAGCTTGCGCAAGCTGCGGCCGGTACGGATCGGACCACGGCCGGCGCATCCAGTCGGTCGGCTGCGACCACAGCGCAACGATGAGCGCGGCAATGATAGTGACGGCCTGCACGATCCGCGGCGGCGACGCGGCCGGCACGTCGCGCGTGCGCCAGGCGTCGATCAGGCGGATGAGCAGCAGCACGATCAGCGGCGCCGACAGCAATTCGAGCGGAATCAGGTAACGCTGGATCGAGAAGGCCAGCATCCACAGCACGTAACTGACCCAGAAGAAGATGACGAGACGCCGGTCGCGCAGCGCCAGCACCTCGCGCCTTTGCCACCGGCCGGTGACGGCCAGCGCGACCAGCAGCACGATGACGACGGCGAAACGCGGATCGCGGAACGGCCATTCCGACGAGGGATGTCTGCCGATCGCCCAGTAGAACGGATAGGCGAGTGCATCGAGCAGCCCTTGCGGCATGAAGCGGGTGTCGACGATCGAGACCAGCGGCGCCTCGGGCGAGCGGAAGATCGTGTTGTAGAAGGGAAACAGCGGACTGCCGTAGTCGCGCGCCATCTTCAACGCCCACGGCGCGGCGGTTACGATCACGCCGATCGCACTGCCCGCACCGAACGCGACGACCGCGCGCAGAGGCTGCGCGGCGAGCAGGAGCGAGACGCCGGCCCCGATCAGGAAGGTCGCGTTGGTGAGCTTCAATCCGGTGGCGGCGCCGATCAGCAGCCCGGCGACGAGCAGACCGCGGCCGCGGTTGCTTTCGCCGCCGAACATCAGCGCGATGCCGGCGAGGATCGGCATCGTGGTCAGGATATCGGCGAAGCTGGTGCCGACCTCCGACAATGCCATCGGACTGAGGGCCGCGATGATGACCACAGCGCTGAGCGTGAAAACGTCGGACGCACGCCCCAGCAGCACGCGCGCCACCCACCAGAGCAGCGCGAGATTCAGGCCATGCAGCGCGCCGAGCGCGACGCCCCACCAGGGTGCATCCAGCCCGTGGCGAACCACGTAAGGCAGCAGATAGATCAGCGGATTGAGGAAGCTCTGGAAGCCGCCGGGCGCGACGTCGATATCGAACCGGCCATGCACGAGCGCGAAGCCCGCATAATCGTGATAGTTCCGCCAGTCCCAGTTGATGTCCTCGCCGGCCAGATAGGCATAGAGGGCGCCGGCGGCCGCCGATCCGGCGATCACGAGCAGCATCGCCGGATATTTGCGTGCGACGGACATCGGTGAGGGAAACGCCTGGGATCACGAACCGCGGCAGCCGTCCCGGCGCCGTACCCGACCATGGCGTCGACGGATGAATCCTTGCTTAAACGTCGCCGGTGTCCGCCGGTGCGCCGACGCGCGCGAACCTATGCGCCGACGAGGCTCTTGACCGGCAGCAGCACCGCCTGCACGACCAGCCCGCGAGCCCGCGCATCCATCACGCCAACCGCGCGCAGCGCCAGCAAGGTGACCGCCTGGACCGTGTCGCGGAGCCTGGCGGGATCCTCGAGCGTGTCGGTCGCCAGCGGTCCGACAAGCGCCTCGTGCAGTGCGCCGAGCAGCGCGGTTGCGGCGAGCTGGGTGTCCTGCGCAGGCAGATGGCCTGCGCGCACGGCCGCATCGATTCGCGAGGCGATCTCGCCCACGATTTCGCGGCGGCTCGCGATCCGCGACGCGGTCACGTCGACATCGACCGGCTCGGCCAGGATCCCCCAGGCGAGCTTGCGCTGGGACAGGACATGAACAGCCACGGTGGAAACAGCCGCGGCGAGGGCCGAGGATGGCCCGGGCGCCGCATCGGCAGCGCGCCTGACCGCGGCGAGTTCGTCGCGCGAGACTTCGGCGATCAGCTCCGAAATCAGGTCGGCCTTGGACGGGAAATAACGATAGACCGTCCCGGCCGCAACATTGGCCCGGATCGCAACCGGTGCGATCTGAACGGCGGCCATGCCGCCCTCGGCGGCGGTTTCGCGCGCGGCGGCCAGGATCGCGCTACGGCGCGCGGCCAGCCGCTTCACGACTTGGTGGGTTCGCCGATAGACCATGGCGTTTCTCGTCCCGGGCGCGCTCGTCCAGGACGGGCCCCGGCGAACGCTGGTTCAGTGTTTTTGGAGGATCGGCCTCGCAAATCTCTAGGAAGAATTGAACACATGTTCACACGATAACGCAAGCGGGAATCGCGGCTTATGCCCGGGGGGAGAGGCAATGTTCAGGCCGCCGCGAGCATCGCTTCGGAGGGCGCCGGCTGCCGCCGCCACCAGGACCCGGCCCGCGCCAGCACGAGTGCGGCCACAATCACATTGGCGGCGAGCCCGCAGGGAATGCCGGACAGCATGAACGTCACCTGGAGCGCGACGATGCAGCCGAACGCGGGCAGTTCGTAACGGCGAAAACCCTCGCTCAGGCCGATCCGGACCAGCCACGCCATCGCGATCGCCTGCACCATCATGTCGTACATGAACAGATAGGGCGTCGTCAGCAGCAGCCCGACCGCCAGCGCCGCAGCCTTCAACGAATAGCGCACCGGGCTGCGCCACAGCGTCACCAGCACCACCGCGACCGCAGCTGTCAGCACCCATTGGAAGGTCCAGCCGAGCGCTTCGGAGCCGCCGAAATAGCGCACCAGGGAGAACAGACTCTGCAGCTTCCACCACGTTGCCTTGCCCTCGGTCAGGAACGCCTGCGAGAACCTCGGCAGCCAATGAAAGAAGGCGTGCCAGCTCTCGAAGCCGAAGGCGAGCCAGGACATCAGCGCCAGCACGATCGCGGTGAGGCTTGCGGAGACGAACGCGGTCCAGCGCTGGGTGGCGATCAGCAGAATCGGAAACAACAGACCGTATTGCGGCTTGTAGGTCAGGAGACCGAGACAGACGCCCGCCAGGACAGGCCGGACCGGCAACAGATAGAGCGTGCCGCCGACGAGAGCTGCAGTGAGACATCCGTTCTGCCCGACCAGCATGTTCGAGAACAGGGCCGGAAAGCCGGCTGCGAGCAACAGGCCGAAGCCGCGGCCGACGATCGCGCGCATCACCAGCGCGTAGGGAATGAAGCTCGCATAGACCCAGCCGATGAAGGCGACCGCATAGGGAAACTGCGCCAGGAACGCCGCCACCAGCAGGAATGGCGGCGGATAGTGCCAGGCGAAGTAGCCGGGGAAATCCTGGCGCAACAGCTCGAGCTCGACCTGGCGCTGGACGTCCCAGTCCCAGGCCAGCGCCGGCTGGCCCTGCAGAGCGAGCTTGCCGGCGGCCCAGACATTGACGAAGTCGGTGGGAATGCCGAGCCCCTGCCCGTCCCAGATCCAGGCCCCGGACCACAGGCCGGCGGGAAAGAAAGCGGCGTTGACACAGGCGAACACGAAGCAGATCGCGAACAGGCTGCGCGGAACGGGATCGTGCTGCGGTGGAATTGCGGCGACAGGAGAAGTGTCAGCCATATGGACCTCGCGCCCCGCGCCTCGTTGCGGCGCCTTGCTAGTAAAGCCTTAAGGGTCAACCGCTTGAGGAAGGCTTAAGCGTGCGGCCGCGCCGCCGCTGGCGGGCTGATGCTCGCACCGATTGTTTACGCACCGACTGCTATCGCTGGCACTGAGCCCCTAACCGGCCGAACGCCAAAGCGAAAGTCTGTCATGCCCCTTCTTCGTCTCATCCTAGCGCTGGCGCTCTGCCTGATCTGGCCGGCCGCGAGCCTGGCCCAGGACAAGGGGCCGGTGCGCGTCACCTCGGACGTCTCCTACGAATATCTCGCGCGCTGGGACGTCGACCGGCTGAACAAGATCCTGACCGTTGACACGCCGAAATTCGCCGGCATCACGGTCACCTACACGGCGGCCCGCAACGCCGTCCGGCTCTATCGCATCACCTATTCCTCCGTTGTCCCCGAGCGCGGCAACAAGCCGATCACCGCAACGGGGCTGATCGCCGTCCCCGAGATCAGCGACACCACGCTGCCGATGGTCTCCTATCAGCACGGCACGGTGTACGGAAAGCAGGAGGTGCCGTCGTTTCCGGAGCAGTCGCCGGAGACGCAGCTGATGATCGCGCAGTTCGCAGGCCAAGGCTATCTCGTGATCGGCGCCGACTATTTCGGCATGGGTGTCTCGACCGAGCCAGAAGGCTACATGGTCAAGGCCAGCCATCAGCAGGCCACCTACGACATGCTGCGCGCGAGCCGCGCCGTGCTCGATCAGATGAAGCTCACGAGCTCCAGGCTCGACATCGCCGGCTGGTCGCAGGGCGGCTTCGTGACGATGGCCTATCTCGAGAAGCTCGAAAGCGCGGGCGTACCGGTCGCGGCGGCGGCGACGGCGAGCGCGCCGGTCGACGTGTTCGTCGCGCTGAACGGCTTTCTCAACTTCCCGCGCAAGAACGACGCCTCCTGGGTGAACTCGTTGTTCATCCTGTCGGCGTTCGCGTTCGAGAACTACTATAGCGTGCCGGGACTGGCGCGCTCGGTGATCAGCGACACCTATTATGACGTCGCCCGCAAGGCCTATGAGCGCGAGCCCTTTGACGTCGCCGACGTTCCGAGCGACCTGCACAAGCTGCTGAAGCCGGACTATTTCGATGCGCAATACTTCGCGACGTCGAGCTACGGACGCCTGGCCGCGCAGACGCAGGCCTATCGCTGGATCATCAAGACGCCGGTGCGCAACTATTACGGCGAGACCGACGAGGCGATCTCGACGGGTCTCGGTCGGCTGGCGATGACCTATCAACAGGCGATCGGCGCCGGCAACGGCAAGGTCGAGGCGGTCTCGACCGGCCCAACGACGCATCGCGGCACGTTCGCGACCGCCGTCCCGCAATGGAAAGCCTGGTTCGACAAGCCGTAACGCGATGCCCTCGCCCGCGAGCAACCGCGATCAGAAGGCGCGGCTGTAGCCGACCTGAAGCCCATAGGTCAGCGCGTTCTGGCTGGCGGCATTGGCGCTGATCATGGCCGCCGATCCCGGCGCGAGTTCGAAGCGCAGCCCGGCGTTGCCCTCGATCCAGTTTCGGCTCATGCGCGGCCCGAGCCCGGACAGGCCGCAGAACGCCGTGAGCGGCGCCGCGCCGTTGCAATCGGCAGCCAGCAGCGAGCCGCGCACCAGCGGGGCGTCGGTGTGGAGATTGCTCGCCCACGCCAGCCCGCCGAACACCGTGATCCTCTGCGCCAGCGCGCCGCGCAATTGGGTGCCGACACGCAACGTCGTTGCCGCCGCGCTGAACGCCGAAGTGATCGCCGGGAACGGCCCACCGCTCTCGACGAAGCCGCCGACGCGCGCATTGACGTAGGACAGCTGCGCGAACGGCGTCACCGTCGCTTTCGCGCCGGGCACCGGGAGCGCCCAGCCGAGCCGCGCCATCGCGCCCAGGGAGCTGGCATGGGTCTGCCCCTGCGAGCCGGTCAGTGTCGTGCCGTTCAGATAGCCGCGGGTCAGGGTCAGGTCGGGATGGAGCGAGGCGACGGCCATCGCCAGGAACTGAAAGCCGGTCTCCGGACGATGCGCGAGATAGGCGCCGAAGGTGGCGCCGGGCGCGTCGAAGCGGCCGCCATAGCCGAGACCATTGCGCAAGCCCGCCACGCCGATGCTGGCGCCGACGGAGGTCGACGGCGTGAGCGCGCGTGCCAGACCGAAGGTGCCGGCGAGCTCATTGCCGCTGGTGCCGTAGCTCGTGTTGCCCGCCACGAGCCCATAGGCAAAGCCGCACCATCGCGACTCCTCGCCGCCTGCGGACTTGGTGCAGCGATAATAGTCCGCCGCGGTGGCAAGCGCTCCCATCGCCGCGTCCGTTGCGGCCACGCCTTGATTGGCAATGACGCCGATGCTGGCCAGCGACGCCTGCTGCTCCCGCACGCTGGTGATGCTGCCCGATGTCGGCGGCGTCGATGACGAGGTCCGCGTCAGCTGGATCAAAAACAGGTCCTGCGTACTGTGGGCATCGTTGCGGGTGCCATTGCCCAGGATCAGGATGGTCGACGACGAGCTGGTCGCTGACACCGCGATGCCGGTCGCGTCCGTCAGCGTGACGTTGCTGGTGCCGACGCCGAGACTCGCGAGTATCGACGCCAGTGTCGCCCCCGACGACGACTGGCCGTCGGACGAGACGGACCAGTAGACCGCCTGCGAGCAGGAGCCGCTGCTGCCCGCCGCGCAGCTGTACTCCACGCGGCCGACGATGTTGCTTCCCGAGGCATCGACGGCGCTGGCGACGGCGCCCAAGCGGCCGAGATTGTCGGCGCCGGTGGGGGCGACCGCGGCGAGCTGCAAGGTGGAATGCGTGGCCCAATTGTCGGTCGTGGTCCAGCGCACCGCCTCGAAATTCGTCGCCGTATTGCCGAGCCAGCCGACGGCGATGCTCGCGGTGGCGACGCTGCCGCTGCCGGCATTCAGCGCACGCGCCTCACCATAGGCATAGGTGGTCGACACGTTGTTCAGCGGCGTCATGCCGAGCTGCCTCATCGTACCCGAGGCCAGCGTCCAGACGAACGGCTTGGGCTGCCAGATCGTCGCGTAGTCGCCGAACCCGGTCGTATCCGACAGCAGCAGTCCCGATCCGCGCGCCAGATTGACGTCGTTGGTGAAGGCCCCGCGCGGAAACAGTCCGTACCAGCCGACCACCGTGCCGTTGTCGGCCACCGCCTTGCCGGAGCTGGCGGGCGAGTTCACCGGGTCCGGCGTGGCGCCGAGCAGCTGCACCGTGCTGGTCGAGAGATTCCACACAGTAGCCTGCATCGTGCTCGTGCCGGTCAGGAGCGCATTCGGCCAGCCGGCATCGAACTGCAGGGCGCCGCTCCATCCGGTCGCATAGGCCGCGTTCGGACTGATGCCATAGGCCGCGCCATCCTTATCGGCGCCATGCAGCGGCAGCTGCGTCGGCGTCACGCCCGCAAAGGCGCCCGCGGTGGTGGCCCGCCAGATGTAGGGATAGATGTCGTAATCGCTCTGGGTGCCGTCGGCGCCCAGCACGACGCCCACGACCGTCTTGCCGGCCGCATCGATCCCGGTCGCAGCACCACTAACGAAGCCGCTCAGGCGGTCCTCCGGCAAGCTGAGCTCGGTCACAGTCCCGGAGCCTAGTCCACCCACGGCCGTGTTGGGCGCCCAGACGATCGGCACCTCGATCGCATTCACAGCCATGTAGGGCGTCTCGCAGAGCTTGCCGGCGCTGCCGACCGCGAGCCCCGACGCGCTCATTGCGCTGCCGTGGACATAGCGGCCGAAGCAGCCGCCGCCGCCGATGGCGTAGGTCGCCTCGCCGAAATAGCTCGACGTGAAAGGAGCCGACGCCGTCTCGAAAATGCCCTGCGCGGCAGCATCGCCGTGATCGAACGCAGCCAGAGCTGCCAACAACACGACAGGAAATACGCGAGCCGGACGGCGCGCCGCCCGTGAAATCGTCATCATCTGAATACCCAACCTCTGGATATTCGTTAACAACGGCAATCGGTTGCAGACAACGAAAAGCCCGGTTGCAAACCGGGCCTGCCGTCTCAATCTCTTGATCTTCTATGTCAGGCAGGCCCCATCGCGGCCAACTCTGCAATCAGGTCACGCCTGGGGCTGCGGCTCCAGGCCGGGATCCGGATCGGGACGCGGCCGTGGCTTGCCGGCCGGCGGCACAGCCGAGGCACGCGGCGTCGACGGCTCGATCGCCGACTCACGGTTCGGCTTCTTGCCCTTGAGCAGGTCGTTGATCTCCTCGCCGGTCAGCGTCTCGTATTCGAGCAGCGCCTGGGCAATCGCCTCCCAGTGCTCACGCTTCTCGGTGATGATGCGGCGCGCCTCGAGCTCGCCGGCCTCGACCAGGCCGCGGATTTCGGAGTCGATCAGGCGGGCGGTATCGTCCGAGATGTTGGTCGAGCGCGCCACCGAATGACCCAGGAAGACCTCCTGCTCATTGCTCTGGTAGCGCACACGGCCCAGCTTGTCGGACATGCCCCATTCCATGACCATCGCGCGCGCGAGGTTCGTGGCCTGCTGAATGTCCCCGGTCGCGCCGTTGGTCACCTTCTCCGCACCGAACTTCTGCACCTCGGCCTCGCGGCCGCCGAACATCATGGCGAGCTTGGAGACGCACCATTCACGCGTATGGGAGTGACGGTCGGCCTCGGGCAGCGACTGCACCATGCCGAGCGCGCGGCCGCGCGGAATGATGGTGGCCTTGTG
>JBARNF010000177.1:0-3739 GCA_049802835.1 Bradyrhizobium sp. | reverse complement strand
GTCCGACGCTCAGATTCGTACTCTTGTTTCGGTTTCTGACGGTCTCTTTTAGGCCGCTAGGGACCGAACGTCTTCCGCGTCCACACTGTGCTCACCCATCGCCTCGGTGATAAAGCGAGCCAATGCTGCCTTCCGCGAACCGCGGTCGAGCGCGTACGCGGTTTGCTTGAATTTTATCCCGTCCAACAGCCCTTGGATATAACCCGAAATCGTGTCGGCCGCCATGATGAGCGCGGTATCGAGCGTATGGATGTACTTGCTAGTAACGGATCCTTTCGAATGACCGACCAGAGCCGCAATAGTCACTTCCGTAAAGCCGAGATCGTTCGCGATGCTGGCGAAGCTATGACGTAGGACGTGCGGGGTTACGCCGGGGAGCGGCGATTTTCCGAAGAGCTGCTCCCAATGGTTCGGGAAACTTCCGAAGGAATTGTCGTCCCCATAACCAGGAAAGACATAGGACCCAGCCTTCTGTTTTCGCCGAGCCTCCATGAACTCGACAACGGGGAGTCCAATTGGACGAATAGAGGCGCCCTCCTTGCTGTCTGCCAAACGCAGACAACTTGTTTCGGTGTCTACTTCCGACCACTTGAGGCCGATAATCTCACTGCGGCGGCAGCCGGTCAGCGCGATCTGGCGAATGATGTCGACCGTTATGGCGTACTTTTCGTTCTTGGCTGCCGTCTCCAACATTTCGCCCAGCGTCCGGTACTCAGCCTCCGTGAGCCGACGATTGCGCACATTGTCCTTCGGTTTGCGAATGCCATGGGCTGGATTGTGCTCGATGATCCCGGCTTCAACGGCGTAGGTGAGAATGCCCCCGAGCAGACCGACGGTCCGCGTTGCCGTGCCGACGCCACCACGCACATTGGCTCTGCCGCGGAGCTTCTTGGTCTTGACGCTGACACGGGTCTTCCCTGCCATGATGTCCTTCAAAACCTTGTTGACGTCTGCTTTGACGAGATCCTTGACCCGACGCGTGCCGATCAACGGAATGATATGGCGGTGGATGCGCCCAGTGTCCGTCACCAACGTGGTCGACTTCTTCGGGCGTCCCCCCTTGCCTAGAATAAGGCCCGCTTCGAAGTCTTTGAGGTAGAGTTCGCATAGCTCCTTGACCGTGACCGCCTTGTGATCGAGCTGCCTCTCCTCGGCCGGGTTGTCGCCTTGTGCCACCCGCCCCAACTGGATCTTGGCTTCCTTACGGGCAAGCTCCGGCGTCCAAACCCCGTGAACACCGATGCTGTAGCGGCGAGAGCGGCCGGCTGAACGGTATTGGATCAGGTAGCTGCGCTTGCCCGACTTGAAGACGCGCAGACCAAAGCCAGGCAGATCGTCATCCCAGATGACGTAATCCTTGTCTTGCGGTTCGGCGCCATCGACAACGCGTTTACTGAGCTTAGGCACGGATTTTCTCTCCTCCGAAGCCCGTCTCCCGCGTAAGCACCACGTAAGCACTTGGAGGAAAGCCGGGGCGTATCGCAGGATACAGCCGGCGGAGCGTCGTTCCAGATTGGCTAGTGATTAGAGTGGGATATCGTAGCATTGGATGTCCTGGCGTTTTCTCGCGCAGCACAACTTAAAATACTCCGAAGGCAAAGGTCACACGTTCGAATCGTGTCGGGTGCGCCAAATTGCCACCATTCAGAACAAAACAGCGAACCCCGCGACCGCGCGGATGAAATCCATTGTTGGTGATGCTAGGTGCAAAACCAACATTGGCGCGAGCTGATTTTCTTCGCGCGAACGCGAAGTGACGGCCGGCGCTGAAATGGTCTGCTTATCGGGGTGGACCGGAAGTCATCGGCGCACACTCACAACGACGGTCATGACCCAAAGCGGACAAGGCCCAGCAAAAAATCAGAGCTATGGCTATTGAGTAACGACAGTCTACCGACCCGGCGTGTTAGACGTGGGTGTTTGTTTCTCAACGTGCTGTTTTTGGGATTGCCGCGTATGGTGGCCCCGCCAGCGCAGCTTAGCTGTCGTGGTCGATGTCAGTGCTTTGAAAGGTTATGCAGGATATCGTCTGACGCGGGCGGAGCGCGGCCATCGCGCTGCCAGGCTTGCGACTTCTCCCGGATCTCGCCCGGTGTCAGGCCGAATTTCCGCCGAAAGGCCCGGACGAAGGTCGAGTCGCTGCTGAACTGCAGATCGACGGCCAGATCGATCAGCCGGCAGGTCTGCTCCGCGGACGAAACCAATCGTCGCATCGCGATATTCAGCCTTTGCTCCTGCACATAATGTGCAAGGCCGCCTTCGGGGACGAACATCCGGTACAGGCTGGCCCGCGACACGCCAAAGCGGCGACACAACTGCTCGGCGCCGAGCATCTCGGTCTCGAGCTGCGCATCGATGTAGCGCTTGATCATCGCCAGAAACAGCGGGCGATCGGCCCGCTCGACCGTCTTCTCAACTTGCGCCGCGCTGCCGACTATAGTTGCGATGATGTCCATCATCGTGCTGAGCGCGGCCGCTGCATCGCTGTCGCCGCTCACACCCGCTTGCCACAACGCAGTGAACTGCTCTCTCAAAACCTGCGACGGCTGATCGGCACGGGACAGCAGCGTTGCCGTTGCGGCATCGGGGAAGGCCAGTTGCGGCGCGAGAAGCGCGCGCGGCAGGATCAGCGTCCGCACCTGGCACCGGCGGGCGGCGCCTTCGGTCAGTGTGGTCCGGTTCGGCTGTGCCATATCGATCAGACAGAGGTCGCCTGGTCGAAGGGCGAGCTTGCGGCGGCCGGAGCTGAATTCCATCTCGCCCTCGGCGCAGAGCGTGACCTGGTAGTGATCGAGCCCGCCACGGGCAATATGCGAGGGTGTCCGATCGTATCGTAGTCCGGTCGCATCCGAATGGACAAGCAATGCGCTGCCCGCGCCAAGCGCGATCGGGAAGACCTGCGATGAGACTTCAAAGTCGTCGTCCTGAGTGAGCGGAGTGACATCGCAGATATCCGCAGTCGCCAAACGAAACTGCTTCAGCGCCTCAACTCCGCGCCGCGCCTCATTCGTCGACATTCGCGATCGCCCGGAAAATCTCTCCGGCATGCCACGCGAAGCGCACGATGTCGTCGAGGGATTGCATTCTTGCTCACCCTCATGCGGTGAAGCGCGAGTGCGAAGTGTAGCCATCCGGGGACGACCGGGCAAGCGACGGCCTGATGATGACAAATTGACGAAAATGCGCGGTCCATCGTTCGCCGCACGGGCGCCCTGTGCTTTCCATGTACCAACTTGCTTCAGAACCGGCGCGTGAGACGCTGGGCACATTGGCGCACCAATCGACCTGCTAGGACTTGGCCCTCTTTTACAGGAGCACGCTGCGGTCGCCGGTTTGGCAATCGTGCGCGGCTCATAGCGGCCGGTCATCAACGGTCAGGCGCAGGGCGGCAGCGGCATCGAGGGCGGCGGCCCGGCGGTGCGGTGTTGGCGACCAACCGAGGATGTCCGGATGCGCGTTGGAGCTTCGTCGCGATCGAGTTTGCCCCGCTCTCCCGGTTGGAAGCGACGTCTTCTCCTGGTTTTCACCGGGCTGGCCTGTTCGTCGTCGGCTTTGGCGCAGACTGCCGGCGGGACCGGCGGAATCGACGCTTACGGTGATTCCGGCGGCTCTGGAGGCGTCGGTTACAGCGGGGCCGCGGGCGGAGACGGACTCAGCGGGCCTTCTGGTGCGGGTAGCGGCGGCGGCGGCGGTGCGGCCGGCAGCGGTGCGGGCGGAAACGCCGGGGGAGGCGTAGGCG
>JBARNF010000176.1:0-3596 GCA_049802835.1 Bradyrhizobium sp. | reverse complement strand
GCCGATGAAGCTGTTCATGATGCCCCAGACGGTGCCGAACAGTCCGACGAAGGGCGAGATCGCGCCGACGGTGGCGAGCAGGCCCATGCCGGTCCGCACGCGGCGCGCCTCGGCGCGCACGAGCTCGGTGAAGCTCGACGCGGCGCGCTCCTTGATGCCTTCGTCACTGCCGAGCCCGGCCGACAGCCGCAGCTCGGCGATCGCCGCCTGCAGCAGCACCGTGGCCACGTTCCTGCCCTGGCCGAGCGCCAGCTGGGCCTCGGCCAAGGACTTGGCACCGGAGAGCTTGCGCAGCGCGCCGCCGAGCCTGCGGCGCAGGACGGAGAATTCGATGCTCTTGGCGATCAGGATCGTCCAGCTCGCCACCGAGGCCAGCGCCAGCGCCAGCATGACCGCTTTGACGACGATGTCCGCCTTGAGGAACATGCCGAGCGGCGAGAGCTCATCGAGACCGGTGGCAATCCCCTTTCCACCGCGCGCATCCGCGCCCGACGACACCACAGCGCCTGCCGAACTTCCGTTCACGACGGTGGCGTCGCTCGGCGTCGGAACCGGCTGATCGATCGATGTCGCAGCCGGCGGCCCCGGCTGCCCCGTCACCTGCTGCGCATTTGCAGGCAGGCCGGCCGAAACACTCAGCAATGACAGGACGATTGCAAACCTAACGAGGAACGATGTCATCATATCTCGGCCCATTAGACCTCGGCCCATTGCCGGATCAGATTGTGATAGATGCCGGTGAGCTTGACCGCATCGGGATCGTCCCTCCCGAGGCGTTCGGTCAAACTCTGGATCGCCGTGTCCAGATCGAAGATCATGCTCCGGACGTGGGGCTCCCGTACCATGCTCTGCATCCAGAAAAAAGAGGCGACGCGGGCGCCACGGGTCACCGGCGTCACCATGTGAAGGCTCGATGACGGATACAGCACCGCGTGCCCCGCCGGCAACTTGACTTCGTGCGACCCGTAGGTGTCCTCGATCACGAGTTCGCCACCGTCATAGGTGTCCGGCTCGGCAAGGAACAACGTCATCGACAGATCGGTGCGGATGCGCAGGCCGGTAAGCGGATCGCCGCGCACGGCATTGTCGACATGGATGCCGAAATGGTCGCCGCGGGACGCGGCGTAGCGGTTGAACAACGGCGGAAAGATCTGCAGCGGGATCGCCGCCGAGAGGAAGCGCGGATGCTTCGTCAGCGCCGTGATGATGCGCTGGCCCAACGTCCGCGCCACCTCGCCGTCGGGCGGCAACTGCTCGTTGCGCTTGACCGTGGCCGACTGCGCCCCCGCCGTCGAGCGGCCGTCCTCCCACTCCGCCGCATCCATGACGCGGCGGAACTCGTTCACCTCGTCTTTCGACAGACCGTCCGGGATGCAGATCAGCATGATCAGAACTTCGCTGTGGTGACGATGTAGAAGGCGCGGCCCGGAGCGACCGCGACGAACGGCGCAGCGCTCCGGTACAGCGTGTCGTAGTAGAGCTTGTTGGTCAGGTTCTGCGCGTAGAGCTTCATGGTCCAGTGGGCGTCGATCCTCTTCTCGACGAATGCGTCGAACCGCCAATAGCTCGGGATCAGGGTGCCGGTGTTGGCGCCGAATGTGCCGCCATACACCTTGGACCTGAACACCGCCTGGCCGCCGAGCTCCCAGCCGTCGTCGAACTTGTACTTCGACAGCAGGCTGAACGACTGATGCGCGACGTTGGCGAGCTGCAGGCCGATGTTGGAAGCGACGGCGCTCTGCGTCACCTTCGACTGCATCAGCACCAGGCCGCCGAAGATGCTCCAGCGTTCCGTGAGATTGCCGCTCGCTTCGAGGTCGATGCCCTGGATGCGGTAGGCCGCGCCCGAGGTGAGAACGCCGTTGACGGTCTCACGCGCATTCTCCTTGGTGGTCTGGAACACGGCGCCGCTGACCAGCAGATGGCGGTTGAACAGCTCCCATTTGGTGCCGAGCTCCGCGCCCTTGTTACGCTCGGGCCCGAGGATCGTGCCGCCCGGGATCGGCGCACCGTAATCGGTGCCGGTGCCGTCGAGCTCCGAGCCGAACGGGTTGGTCGAGGTCGCATAGGCCGCGTAGATGCTGCCGATCGGCAGCGGCTTGTAGACGACGCTGCCGTTGTAGTTGATGAAGTCCGAATTCAGCTTGGTGGCATTGGCCGCGGTGGTCGAGGCCCACATGTTGTAGTTGTCGTAGCGGATGCCGCCGTTCAGGATCACCGTGTCCTGCCAGTTCGCCGTGTCGGTTGCGTACAGCGAGCGCGTGTCGACGTCATAGCGCGTTGGCGTCGGTCCGAGCGACGGCAAGGTGGTGAACGGGATTCCGGTGTAGGCCGGCGCAGAGATCGACTGGCCCGCCAGCGCGCCGGTGCCGGTAAACGCGCCTCCGCCGAAGAATTCCGACGACAGCCCTGTGTAGCGGTTGATGTAGACCTTCTCGTTGGAGACCTCGGTGCCGACCACGGCGGTGTGCTTCACCGATCCGGTGTCGAACTTGATGTTGGCGTCCTGCTGGTTGGCGACGACGTCGACCCACTGGTTGCGGCTCTGCGGGCTCGCCGTGAACGTCCACAATTGCGGATTGGAGCTCGTCGTCACCGGACTTTGCGGCAAGGTGCCGATATAGATCAGGTCCGAATGCTCCATGCGGGTGCGGCTGGTCAGGGTCACGCTGTCGGTCAGCTTGAACTCGCCGGTCAGCGTGCCGAAATCCTGCCGCGCCGTCTGGAAGTCGCGGTTGAGGAAGCCGTACCAGGTGTTGCGCGAGATGCCCGCTTCCGTCACCGGCACGTTGCCCTGCTTGTAGTAAGGCACGCCGAAATCCGGCCGGCCGCTGGAATCGGTGTGGACGTAGTTGGTGGTGACCTTGACGGTGTCGGTCGGTGTCCATTTTGTGGAGATGAAGCCGCCCCAGCGATTGTCGGTGACGTAGTCGCGGCCCGCGACATTGGCGTCCTGGAACAGCCCGCCGGTGCGTACCGAGAAGGTCGGCGAGATCACCTGGTTGACGTCGAGCGTCACGCGCTTGGTCTGGTCGGTGCCGAACGTCGACTCGGCATTGTAGAAGTTGCGGTCGCCGGCCTGCTTGGTGACGATGTTGATGGCGCCGCCGGCGGTGCCGCGCCCGGCATAGGCCGATGCCGGCCCGCGCAGGATCTCGATCTGCTCGGTGAAGAAGTTCTCGCGGATCGAGACAGCCGGATCGCGGATGCCGTCGATGAACACGTCGTTGCGGGCGTCGAAGCCACGGATGAAGAAGCGGTCACCGAACGCGTTGCCACCCTCGCCCGAGCCGAGCGTCACGCCCGCGGTCGAGCGGCCGACCTCCCTGAGCGAGGTCGCATTCTTGTCGTCGAGCACCTCCTTGCTGAGGACGGTGATCGTCTTGGCCGTGTTGAGCAGCGGCTCGGTGAACTTGCCCGACGCCACGCGGTCGATCTTGTAGGGCGCCGCCGCATCCGCATAGGGATTGGCGTCGGGAGCGGCCAGGCCGCCCGCGTTCGGAAACGGGACCGCGGCCTGCTGACGGGCCGCGCGCCGCAGGGCATTGCGGGCGCGGACCTGCTCGGCAGTCGGCTTGGAGGCCGCAGGCCTGGGG
>JBARNF010000175.1:0-17930 GCA_049802835.1 Bradyrhizobium sp. | reverse complement strand
CAGCTGCTCCCAGGTCGTGGACCTGAAGCTCGGCCGCGCTTCCAGCCGGTCGATCCAGGCGACGAGATTGGGATGCGCGGCGGTCAACTGCGTCCATTCCGGCGTCTGCGACAGGAAGCTCGCCTGCGGCCCGGCCTGGAGATCCGCGAGCGACAATCCGTCCCCCGCCATGAACGGCTGCTCACCAAGCAGCCGCGACAGCTCGGCGATGACGGTTCGCGCCTGCGGCATCGTCCGCTCGATCGCAGCCTCGTCGGTGACCGTGCCGAAGAACTGCGGGCCGATGACACGCTGGAAGATGATGACGTTGCACACGCCTTGAAAGAGGTACCAGTCGCTGATGTTCATCACCTGGTCCATCCGCGCTGCCTGCTTGGCATCGGCCGGCGTCAGACCCGGCTCGGGCAGCACGCGATCGAGATAGCGCAGGATCGCCTGCGTCTCGTAGAGCATGAAGCCGTCATGCTCGAGCGCCGGCACCCGGCCGAACGGCTGGCGCGCAAGATGTTCAGGAGATTTCGACTCGCCCGGCGCCAGCGCCGCGAGCCGGTATGGCGCGCGCTTCTCTTCGAGCGCGATCAGCACGCTGCGGCCGAACGGACTTCCCGGTACGGAATGGACGACGAACTCGGACATCACGACCTCCCACGTTGATGATGAACTGCTCACGATGAAAACGGCGCGCGTTCCGCCTCCGCCAGGAAATGCTGCAGCAGGCCCGGCCAGCCGCCATCGACATCCTTGCGCATGGACGCGCCGGCCTCACTGCCCATGGTTTCGAACTTGTGATGCAACAGCTCGACCCGGGTCGCCTCCGCGCCTTCGGCGAAGAAACGCACGTCGACTTCCGAGCGCATTGCCGCGTCCGGCTTCCACTGCGCGTCGATCTGCCAGAGCATGACGAAACGATGCGGCGGTTCCCATATCGTGATGGTCGCAACGGGCGTCTCGGTGCCATCCTCGGCGATTTCGAGCCAGCGTCCGCCGAGCTTCGGCTCGATGAGCACTTTCGCGATCGGCTTGCTGCCGACCCCATGCGTATGCGGCCACCAGCGCGTCAGACCGCTGGTGAACACCGCGAACGCATGGCCGATGGGCGCCCTGACACGGACCTGCTTCTGGACCGGGGCAATCACGACACGCTCACTCATCCATCTTCCCTTTCGTCAGCCGGTGCGTGCGCTCTGCCTCGATCTTGAAGGCGAGCAGCGCGTCGTCCCAGAAGCTGTCGAGCCAGTCGCGCAACTCGGCGAGCCCCTCGCGGCGCAACGAATAGATGCGCCGGACGCCCTCGCTTCGCTCCTCCACCAGCCCGGCGTCCTTCAGCACTTTCAGATGCTGCGACACCGCAGGCCGTGACACCGGCATCCCGGCAGCAATCGCGTTGACAGGACGCGGGCCGCCGCGCAGGCGCTCGAACACCTGGCGCCGCGTCGGATCCGCCAGCACCGCCAATGCCGTTTCGTAAGCCATAACTTACCGTAAGCCATAACTTACACGCCCGTCAAGCGATCGATGCACGATGCCGTCGACGGGCCAGATCTTGGAGCTTCTGCGACCAGCGGTTGCAGCGGGAAACCCTTTGGTAACCAAAACGCAAGCAAGTTGGACGGGGCTGACGCCGCCTGAATCGGCGATATCCGGCGAAATCAATCATGCAGCCGCGATCGCCTGGAGAGAGACGATGCTGGGATTCCGCAGTCGCAAGAACGACCAACCCCATGTCTCTCCTCAGTTCAACTCCGCGGCGCTCGACGCCTTCCAGGGCGCGCTGGCGCTATGCGTCGACGACTGGGCCGAAGGCCGGCTCAACCGCGACGTCGCCGAGCTCAATGCGGCGGCGCTGCGCGCTAAGGTCAAACCCGAGCTGATCGAGGCGCTCCATCGCCTCGGCACCGCGCTGGCTGCGCGCGCGTCCCAGGATCTCGATTCCATCGTCGACCTCTGCATCAACAGCAACGAAGCGTCGATCAGCGCCGCGCGCCTGATCGGGGCCTCGAACAATCAATCGGAGCGCTGCCAGGGCCTGGCTTCAGCCTCGGTCGAGATGCAGGCCTCCGTGCAGACGATCAGCGCGACATCGACCGCAGCGGCTGCCGAGGCGGCGGCGACCCGGCAGGCGGTCGAGGAGAGCGTAACAGCGGTGCGCCGGACGCTGCAGACCATGAACGGAATCGCGAGCTCGGTACGGGACACATCCGCCAAGCTCGCCGATCTCAGCGCCGCCTCGGCGGAAATCGGCTCGATCGTCGGCACCATCGACGCGATCGCCAACCAGACCAACCTGCTGGCGCTCAACGCCACGATCGAGGCGGCCCGCGCCGGCGAATTCGGCAGGGGCTTCGCGGTCGTCGCCGCCGAAGTGAAGAACCTGTCGCAGCAGACGACCAAGGCGACCGAGGACATCAAGGGTCGCATCGAGCGGCTGCAGGCCGAGATGAGCGGCATCGTCGAGGCCATGGCCGGCGGCGCCAAGGCGGTCGAGGTCGGCATGAGCGAGATGAACGATCTGGCGCAGACCATCGATCAGGCGGGGACACGAACCGCAGTGGTCAGCACCAAGATGGACGAGATATCCGGCATTCTCACCGAGCAGAGCGCTGCGACCGACGAGGTGGCCCAGGGCATCACCATCATCGCGGATCTCGCGACCGCCAATGCGAACGAGGTGATGTCGCTCGCCGACACGATGAGCAGGACCGATGCGAAGGTCGGCAAGATGCTGGGCGACATCGCCAAGCTCTCGCTCGACAACCAGGTCGTCCGGCTGGCCAAGGCCGACCACGTGATCTGGAAGAAGCGGCTCGTCGACATGTCGGTGGGCAGACTGCAACTCAAGGCGGACGAGCTCTCCGACCATCACACCTGCCGGCTCGGCAAATGGTACTATGGCGAAGACGGCCAGCGCTTCGCCGGCACCCCGTCGTTCCGCGCCCTCGAACGGCCCCACGAAGCCGTGCATCGCCACGGCAAGGAGGCCGCACGCCTGTTCAGTTCAGGACGCATCGACGAGGCGCTCAACGAGATCGGCAAGGTCGAGGTCGCGTCCACCGAGGTGCTCGCGGCGCTCGATCAGATGAAGGAATGAGCGCGCGACGATACCGGCACCGTTCCGCTCACCACCTGTAACTCGCGACGCTCTTGCCGGCATAAGAACGGGTGACGGCGGAAAACTCGCCTTCGAACGTCGCGGCGAGCGCAACGCCGTTCAGCCAGTTCATTTCGGCTGAGACGGTCGTCAGTGCCGCATCATGCGCCCCCGCCGCGCCGTTCACAATGAAGCTTGCGCCTGGCAGGGCCTGGAAGGTGGCCATGGCCGCACTGACGGGATTGAAGTCGTGCGCCCAGGCGGCGCCGCCGCGCAATGTCAGCAGCGCATCGTTCACGGCAAAGGACTTGTCGCTGCGCACACCGAGTTCGGTCCGCGGCGCGGTCACGGTCTTCGCCCGATAGGACAGCGCGAAAGTGTTGGCGCCTGAGGTGACGGTTTCGGCATAGCCGGGAAGACGCGTGGTCGTGACCTGTGCGGCAGCATAGGGCGTCAAACCGAGGCCGCCGAGCCAGGGCGGACCAAAGCGGCTGCCGCCTTCGAGACGACCCGCGAAAGTGTCGGCCCTGAACCGCGCGCGCAACTGGTCGACGCCCGAGATGGTGACCGTCCGATCCGTGGTGACGTCATGCCAGCCATAGGCTGCGGCCGCGCTGACATAGGCCGGGCCCGCCTTGTGCTTGATGAATGCGCCGGCCTGGAACAGATCGGTTCGGCCGCTGCCGCCAGCAGCCGCGTTGAAATTGGTGCCGCCGCCCGCCAGGGCAAAGCCGGCGACCGTCGCCAGCGACAGCCAGTAGTCGGCTCCGGCCGCCACGCCGTAAATGCGGTCGGTGGCGGTGCTGGATCCAATGACCGCATTGCCGCCGATGGTCTGGCCGCCGCCGAAGCCCGAGGCCCACGCGCGCCAACGCGATTCGAATGGCGGTGCACGCGGCGCAGCCTTCGCATTCAAGCTGAATGTGTCACCAACCGTGCCGCGGAGCGGGACGCTGGCATAGGCATTCGCGAGATCGCCCTCATCGGCCAAGCCCATCGCGCTCGGTTGGCCGAGGCGGCGGTCGGCGGCGCCAACATCGGTCATCGCGGTCGTGAATTGCGTCATCGCGTGCACCATGGCCGGCTGCACCGCGGTTGCGATCTCGCCGGACGCCTGCGTTAGCCCCGGCGCGGTCAGCCCACCATAGACCAGCGGAATGCCGCCATTGACGTTGAAGGAGTTGACCAGCGCGTTGCCGACGTTGGTCTGGTTGATGTTGAGCCCGGTGTTGGGCGGAGGGATAAAGGCCAACGCCAGATTGAGATAGGCGTTATTCGCGTCGTAGCTCAGGCTCGACTTGAATCCCGATGGCAGATTGCTGTTCACCACCGACCCGAATGTGCCGCTGATGCCGCCGCCGGCATTGACGATGGTGTACTGCTTGGCAACGTAGCTTCCGGCCGCAAACGACGCGTTCACCTTGGCGCCCGACAACGTCGCCGTTCCCGTCACATTGACGCGGTCGGCGCTGGCCGGGGATATCTCGACCATGTAGGACGAGGCCGCGGTGAACGACAGACTGCCGTTCACGGTCAGCAGGCCGATTGAATTGCCGGGCGCCAATGTGCCGCCGTTGATCGTGGTGTTGCCGACGGTGCCGTTGCCGCCGAGCGTGCCACCGGCATTCACCGTCACCGCCGAACTGGCGATCGAGCCGTTCACCGACAGCGTGCCGCCATTGATGATGGTCGGTCCCGTGTAGGTGCTGGCCGCGCTCAGGATCGTCTTGCCGGCCTCGACGCGCACCGTTCGTGTGCCTGCGCCGCTGCCGATGATGACGGGGGCGAAGGTGTAGTTCGTGCCGGTGTGGTTGAACACGATCTCGCCATTGCCGCTGCCCAGATCGACCGAGGCCGCGCTGAGTGTCCCCGGCGCCGTGGCCGCCTGGCCGACGGCGCCGCCGATATTCAGCGTGCCGACCGAGCCGGGCTGGTAGGCGATGAACATGGTCGAGGCCGAGACGCTGGCGCCATTGCGAACGGTCAGCGTGCCGATGCCGCCATAGCCGACATGGAGATCCGCGCTATTGGTCCAGGTCGAGCCGGTCCCATCCACGGTCACAGTCCCGGTCGAGCCGGGCTGGATGGCGAGAGAGCCGAAGGCGTTGCTCACCGCTGCGCCGTTGCGGATGGTCAACGTGCCGCTGCCTTGGCTGCCGATGCCGAGATTGCCGCTGCTGGTCCAGCGCGAGCCGGCGCCGTCCACGGTTGCGGTACCGACTGCGCCCGATGCGACGCCGAGATAGCTGCCACCGGCGCTGCTCACGCTGCCGCCGTTCAGGATGGCCAGCGTCGCGCTGCCGCCGCTGCCGACATACAAATCGCTGGCTGTCGTCCAGCCCGAGCCGGCGCCATTCACCGTCACGGCGCCCGTCGAGCCGGGATTGACCGCGACAAGGCCCACGCCGCTGCTCACCGTGCCGCCGTTATGGATGTTCAGAGCGCCGTTGCCGGCTGAGCCGACATACAAATCCCATCTGGTGGTCCAGGTCGAGCCGGCGCCATCCACCGTCACGACGCCGGTCGCGCCGCTACCATTGCCGACAAAGCCGTACTCATTGCTCACTGCGCCGCCGTTGCGGATGGTCAGCGTGCCATTGCCGCCGTCGCCGACGAGCAAATCGGAGGCGTTGGTCCAGGTCGAGCGGGCGCCATCCACCGTCACGACGCCGATCGCGCCGTTGTCAGTGCCGACAAAGCCGTAGTCATTGCTCACCGCGCCGCCATTGCGGATGGTCAGCGCGCCGTTGCCGCCGTAGCCGACGAGCAAATCGGAGCTGTTGGTCCAGCTGGAGCCGGCGCCGTCGACCGTCGCGGTGCTGGTCGAGGTGGAATAACGGCCGACGAAGCCGACGACGTTACTCACCGTGCCGCCGTTGCTGATGGTCAGCGTGCCGTTGCCGTTGTGTCCGACATAGAAGTCGGAGCTGTTGATCCAGCTCGAACCGGCGCCATTGACCGTCGCGGTACCGATCGAGCCGGCATTGTCGCCGATGATGCCCAGGGTGTTGTTGATGGTGCCGCCGTTCTGGATCACTAACGCGCCGATTGCGGAAACGCCGACCCTGAGACCGGTCGCCTGCGCGCCGGGCGCCCCGACCACCGTCGGGTTGGGCGTGATGGTGTCGATCCTCGTGCTGGTCGTGTTGTCTGGAACGATGGCCGTCCAGTTGCCGACGCCGAACCAGTCGGTCGAGACCGAACCATTCCAAAATTCGACGGCGAGCGACGACGTCATCGACACCAGGACCATGCCGAGCGCGACGGATGTTGCGGTGACGCCGTGCTCGAAATGCGATCCGGAGAAACTCGCCATGTGCTCGATGCGCTCCGCTGCTGGAACGCGAACCTGGATCGATTCGACCTAATCAAGCGTTAACTATAAGTTGCAACTTATGCGCGCGTCGACTCGGAACTACTAACTAACGACACGTTTGCTGGGCGGAATGCGCGACGTGTGGCGCGCTCGATCAGATGCAAGACTAAGCATATAGCACAGATGCTGAAGGCACGCCGCGCCGGGCTTTCCAATGCGCCACGTGTATCGGCCGTACTCACGAAAACGGCGGCCCTGAAAAAGGACCGCCGCGCCGTCTTCAGGATCGGCGTCTCACTCGCTCTTGTCGACGTTCCAGAACACCGGCACCGCCTGCCCTTCGAGCACGCCGCTCACCGATTTGCGCCAGGCGCTCGGCATGAACCATTGCCCGAGCGGGACATAGATCACCTGCTCATAGACTTCCTGCTGAATTTCGGCGGCGATCCGCTTCTGGTCCGCGGGCCTGCTGGCCTTGGCAAACGCATCGCGCAGCTCCTCCATCTTCGGATCGTCGGGCCAGCCGAACGGGCTCTTCTGGCCGCGCGCTCCGACGAAAGTGCTGCCGATCGGATTGCCGGAATCGGCGATCACCGAGTTGGTGAAGAACATGTTCCAGCCGCCCTCCTTCGGCGGCTTCTGGCTGGCGCGTCGCGTCACCACGGTCTGCCAATCGGTCGTCTGCAGATCGACCTTGAAGCCGGCATCGCGCAACAGCTGCGCAGCCACGATCGGCTGTGCCTTCAAGGTGATCGCGTCTCCCGGTGCGAGGATCACGACCGGCGTGCCATCATAGCCGGACTCCGCGAGCAGCTTCTTGGCCTGCGCCATGCCGTTGCCCTTGACCAGCGTCTCCGAGCCGACATCGGCTTCCAGCGGCGTGCCGCAGCCGAACACGGCGCCACAGATCTTGTAGTACTTGGAATTGCCGACCAGGGCGTCGAGCACATCCTTCTGGTTCAGCGCGAGGAAGGCGGCCCGACGGATCTTCAAATTGTCGAACGGCGGATGCAGGAAGTTCATCCGTCCCAGCGTCTGGTAGCCGAACTTGTTGAGCACGTTCATCGTCAGATCGGGATTGGCCGCCAGCACCGGCTCGAGGTCGAGCGGCGGAAACTCCATGAAATCGATGTCACCGGCCTGCAGCGCGTTCACGGCGGTCTGGGCATCCGGCATCGAAATCCATTCGACGCGGTCGACCTTCACCACCTTGCCACCGGCGGTCCAGCTCGGCGGCTCCTTGCGCGGCACATAGTCGGTGTTCTTCTCGTAGACGGCCTTCACGCCGGGCTGGAAATCAGCCTTGACGAACTTGAACGGACCCGAGCCGATCTGCTCTGCGATCTGCTGGTTCGCCGGCGTCTCGGCGAGCCGCTTGGGCATCATGAACGGTACGTAGGAGGACGGCTTGCCGATCGAGTCGAGAACGAGTCCATAAGGCTCCTTCAGCTTCAGCGTGATCGTCTTCGCGTCGGTCGCATCGAGCGAGGCCGTCGCATCCATCAGCTTCTGGCCCATGCTGTCGTTGCGGCTCCAGCGCTTCAGCGAGGCGACGCAGTCCTCCGCCGTCACCGGCGTGCCGTCATGCCACTTCAGGCCGTCACGCAGGGTGAACGTGTAGGTCAGCTTGTCGTCCGAGACCTTCCACTCCGCCATCTGCGGCTGGACCTGGAAATGGGCGTCGGTCCCGAGCAGCGTATCGTAGACCATGTAGCCATGGTCGCGGGTGATGTAGGCCGGCGTGAACACCGGATCGATCACGCGCAGGTCCGAATGCATCACCGCCGTGATCGTCTTCTTGCTGGCAGCCAGAGCCTGCGAGGTCACCCCCGCCGACAAGGCCACGGCCGCAGCGACGAGCCATGAAACGGGCGCGGATGACGACCGGCGCGGAGTGTGTGACATGCGATCTCTCTTGACGTGGGGCTTGCATCGGATTGCCCTGGCACCGACCAGGGCCGGGCGAGCCGCCGATCATCGCGCTCACATCGCGCTGAGCTAACGGTCCCGGCCAACGAGATTTGCAGCAGTTCCACCGCACGTCAATCGCCATGGACGCATGAGCACCGACCGCGCGGGCCGGAGCCGTCACCTGCCGCCGCTTCGCCGTCCCACAATCTGGAACTCACCTGCCGGTGGCTCGTTATGAAGTTGAGATTCATCACGTCGAAGAAGGAGCGCGACGATGCCCCGTGAAGCCGCCGAGCGGCAGCGCAACCGGCGTCCCGCAGCGCCGATATCCACCAAGCAGCCAGCGCGGGATCAACTCCCGCCGCCGCTGCTGGTCGAAGGGCTGGAAGCGGTGCGCGACCCAAACTGCTGACTCACCCGACCAGACAAAGAAAAAGCGCGACGAAGCTGGCTTCGTCGCGCTTTTCGTTGGCGCTCACTTCGTTGGCGTCCAGTCGTTGGCGTCCAGGAGAGCGTTCGTCGTGCTGCGACTTACTCGCTCTTGTCGATGTTCCAGAAGATCGGCGTCGCCGGCCCGTTGAGCACGCCGGTCAGCGACTTGCGCCAACCGCTCGGAAGCAGGTACTGGCCGAGCGGGATATAGATCACCCGCTCATAGTTCAGCTTCTGGATCTCGGTCGCGATCTTCTTCTGCTCGTCCGCCGACGACGCGCGTGCATAGGCATCGCGCAGCTTCTCGATCTCGGCATCCTCAGCCCAGCCGAACCAGCCGCCCTTGGTGCCGCGGCCTCCGATCGACACGTTGACGACGGGATTGGCGACGTCGGCGCCGACCCAGTTGGTGAAGAACATGTTCCAGCCGCCTTCCTTGATCGGCTTCTGGCTGGCGCGGCGCGTCACCACCGTCTGCCAGTCCGTCGCCTGCAGGTCGACCTTGAAGCCGGCCTCGCGCAGGAGCTGCGCGGCAACGACGGGCTGCGCCTTCAGCGTGGTGACGTCGCCCGGCGCCATGATCACGATCGGCGTGCCGTCATAGCCGGACTCGGCGAGCGCCTTCTTGGCCGCGGCCATGCCGTCGCCCTTGATCAAGGTCTCGGCGCCCACGTCGGTCTCGAGCGGCGTGCCGCACACGAACACGGCACCGCAGACCTTCTGATACTTGGCATTGCCGACCAGCGCGTCCAGCACGTCCTTCTGGTTCAGCGCCAGGAACGCCGCGCGGCGCACCTTCACATTGTCGAATGGCGGCAGCAGGAAGTTCATGCGGCCCAGCGTCTGGTAGCCGAACATGTTCAAGACGTCGATCTTGAGATCAGTGTTCGCCTCGAGGACCGGCAGCATGTCGTAGGGAAGGTTCTCCATGAAGTCGATGTCGCCCGACTGCAGCGCGTTCACCGCGGTCTGCGCGTCCGGCATCGTGATCCACTCGACGCGGTCGACCTTCACTACCTTGCCGCCGGAGGTCCAGCTCGCCGGCTCCTTGCGCGGCACGTAGTCGGTGTTCTTCTCGTAGACCGCCTTCACGCCCGGCTGGAATTCCGCCTTGACGAATTTGAACGGGCCCGAGCCGATCTGCTCCGGAATCTGCTGACCCTGCGGGATCTCGGCGAGACGCTTCGGCATCATGAACGGCACCAGCGAGGACGGCTTGCCGATCGACTCCAGGACGAGTCCGTAGGGCTCCTTCAACTTGAGCACGATGGTCTTGGCATCGGCAGCTTCCAGGCTCGCCGTGAAGTCCATCAGCTTCTGGCCCATGCCGTCGTTGCGGCCCCAGCGCTTCAGCGAGGCGACGCAGTCCTCCGCCGTGACATCAGTGCCGTCGTGCCACTTCAGGCTGTCGCGCAGCGTAAAGGTGTAGGTCAGCTTGTCGTCGGAGACCTTCCAATCCGCCATCTGCGGCTGGATCTTGAAGTTCGAATCGACGGCCAGCAGCGTATCGTAGACCATGTAGCCGTGGTCGCGGGTAATGTAGGCCGTCGTGAAGCCGGGGTCGATCACGCGCAGATCCGAATGCATCACCGCCGTGATCGTCTTCTTACCGGCAGCAATGGCATGCGAGCTCAGCGCTACGGAGAGCGAAAGCATGGAAACGGCCAGGCTCGTGGCGAGCGTAAGGCGCTTCCAACGCGCAGTGTGGAACATACGTGGTCTCCTGACGGGATGGTTTGACGTGAAACTGATCAGAACCGGATCATTCGTTGTGCGTGCAGGTCATTCTTTGTGCGAACTAACACGCTGTAAACCGTGAGATTTCGACATTTGCACCAGTCGTCTTGCGCGTCAATCCGCATTCGGCGCATGCCCGTCGCGGCCCATATTGCCGTTAACGCCTGCATAGCTTTGGCTTTACAAAGCCCGCGCGACTCCGTCACGTGCCACGGTTTCACGACAAAATTCTATAGGGAGCTCACATGAATCCAGCCAACCTTCCCTTTGATACCGAAGCCATGCTGCAGGGCTTGCGCGGCTGGGTGGAATGCGAAAGTCCGACCTGGGACGCCGGCGCCGTGGAACGCATGCTCGACCTTGCCGCCCGCGACATGGCGATCATGGGTGCGACGATCGAGCGCATCGCCGGGCGCCAGGGCTTTGCAGGCTGCGTGCGCGCCCGCTTCCCGCACCCGAGGCAGGGCGAACCGGGCATCCTGATCGCGGGCCACATGGATACCGTCCACCCCGTCGGCACGCTGTCGCAGCTCCCCTGGCGCCGCGACGGCAACAAATGTTATGGGCCGGGCATCTGCGACATGAAGGGCGGCAACTATCTGACGCTGGAGGCGATCCGCCAGTTGATGAAGGCCTCGTTCACGACGCCGCTGCCGATCACCGTCCTGTTCACGCCGGACGAGGAAGTCGGCACGCCCTCGACCCGGGACATCATCGAAGCGGAAGCCCAGCGCAACAAATACGTGCTGGTGCCCGAACCGGGCCGGCCCGACAATGGCGTGGTGACCGGCCGCTATGCCATCGCCCGGTTCAATCTCGAGGCGATCGGACGGCCGAGCCACGCAGGCGCGCGGCTCGCCGCGGGCCGTTCCGCAATCCGGGAAATGGCACGGCAGATTCTCGCCATCGACGCCATGACGGGCGAGGATTGCACCTTCTCGGTCGGCATCGTGCATGGCGGGCAGTGGGTGAATTGCGTCGCCACGACCTGCACGGGCGAAGCACTCAGCATGGCCAAGCGGCAGGCGGATCTCGACCGTGGCGTGGAGCGCATGCTGGCGCTGTCCGGGACCGCCGACGACGTCACCTTCAAGGTGACGCGCGGCGTGACGCGGCCGGTCTGGGAGCCGGATTCCGGAACCCTCGCGCTGTACGAGCAGGCGCGCGGCATCGCCGAACAACTCGGCACGGCGCTGCCGCACGGCTCGGCAGGCGGCGGCTCCGACGGCAACTTCACCGGCGCCTTGGGAATTCCCACGCTCGACGGCCTCGGCGTGCGCGGCGCCGACATGCACACGCTCAACGAGTACATCGAGATCGACAGCCTTGCAGAGCGCGGCAGGCTGATGGCCGGCCTGCTCGCAACGCTCGCGTGAGCCAGCGGTAGCCCGCAGGGTGTGCAAAGGCGGGACGACGCCGTCGCCACACATGAGGTCGTAGTAGCGCCCTGCCCACCCTCCCGGCTGCGCGCGCGGCTCCTCTTGCCCTGTTGCGCAGCAGCACGGTTTCATTTTCCGGGACCAATACGGGGCGGGTGGACATTCGTACGACACCGCGTCCATGATGGCATGCGCCTTGCAAAGTTTCCGCGCAAAGTTCGCTGCAAAGTTGCCGCGACATTGTTCGCAAATGCGATGTATCGAAGCGATGGCGACGAATGTGTCATCAACGTGCTCCGAGCATGCAAGCGAGCAGCAGAGATCTTGAAAGCGATGAACAACGGTGACATGCAGACTTAGCTCACGACATCCCGCGCGTCGTTCCCGCGCCATGACAACGGTTCTCTCAAGATGATCGGTTATCTGCTTCGCCGCATCCTCGCGTCCATCCCCGTGATGGGCGTGGTGGCGCTGTTCGTCTTTCTCCTGCTGCGGCTGACGCCAGGCGACCCGGCGGCGATCCTCGCCGGCGACAACGCGACGCCTGAGCAGCTCGAACGCATCCGCATGTCGCTCGGATTGAACGAGCCGCTCTACGTGCAGTTCTTCACCTGGGTCAATCAGCTTGTTCATGGCGACCTCGGCGTGTCGCTGATCTCGAAGGTGCCGGTGCTGCAGATGATCGGGCAGCGCGTCGAACCGTCGATTTCGGTCGCGATCTCGACCATCATCCTGTCGATCCTCGTCGCAGTCCCGCTCGGCGTGATCGCAGCCTGGAAACACGGGACCTGGATCGATCGGTTCGTGATGGGCCTTTCGGTGCTCGGCTTCTCTGTTCCGGTCTTCGTGATCGGCTACATCCTGATCCAGCTGTTCGCGATCAATCTGCGCTGGGTCCCTGTTCAAGGCTTCAAGAGCCTCACCGTCGGGTTCGGACCGTTCTTCGAGCGCATCATCCTGCCGACCTGCGCGCTCTCGTTCATCTACGTCGCGCTGATCGCACGCATGACCCGCGCCGCGATGCTCGATGTCCTCGGCGAGGACTTCGTGCGCACCGCGCGCGCCAAGGGCGTCAGCGAGGTCGCGGTGCTGCTGCGGCATGCGCTGCGCAATGCCGCCGTGCCCGTCATCACCGTGATCGGCTCCGGCTTCGCGCTGCTGATCTCCGGCGTCGTGGTCACCGAGAGCGTGTTCAACCTGCCCGGCATCGGGCGGCTCACGGTCGATGCCGTGCTGGCGCGCGACTATCCGGTCATTCAGGGCATGATCCTTCTGACCTCGTTCATCTATCTCGCGGTCAATCTCCTGATCGACCTCGCCTACACCCTCCTCGATCCACGTATCCGCTACTGAGGTCCCGATGGCGATCGTTACCACCCCTGAGCCGTCGATTCCGGTCACCACGCGACTGGGTCCGAGGTTCGGCTTTCTGACCTCGACCCCGATCATTGCCGTGGCCACCGTCTGCCTGGCGCTGATCGTGACCGTCTCGATCCTGGCGCCGCTGCTGGCGCCGCATGATCCGGTGCTGCTCGCGCCGTCGCAGCGGCTCAAGCCGTCGAGCGCGCAGTTCCTGCTCGGCACCGACGCCTATGGCCGCGATCTGTTGTCGCGCACCATCTATGGCGGCCGCATCTCGCTCCTGGTCGGCGTCGGCGCGGCGATCATCTCGATCGCCATCGGGCTCGTCATCGGCCTCGTCTCCGGCTTCTTCCGCTGGGTCGACGCCATCATGATGCGCGTCATGGACGGCCTGATGGCGATCCCGAGCATCCTGCTCGCCATCGCCGTGGTCTCGCTGTCGGGCGCCAGCGTCGGCACGGTGATGATCGCGATCACGATCGTCGAAATCCCGCGCGTCGCGCGGCTGGTTCGCTCGGTCGTGCTGACCGCGCGCGAGGAGCCCTATGTCGAGGCCGCCATTTCGCTGGGCACCTCGATGCCCAAGATCATGTGGCGGCATCTGATGCCGAACACGATCGCGCCGCTCATCGTCCAGGGCACCTACATCTGCGCCGCCGCGATTCTCACCGAGGCGATCCTGTCGTTCCTCGGCGCCGGCATCAACCCGGAGACGCCGACCTGGGGAAACATCATGGCCGAGGGCCGCGCCTATTTCCAGATCAAGCCGTCGCTGATCTTCTGGCCCGGCCTCTTGCTGTCGATCGCGATCCTGTCGATCAACCTGATCGGCGACGCCGCGCGCGATGCGCTCGATCCGCGCATGAAGCAGCGGGAGGGCGTGAAGTGATGGACCTTCGTAGCCCGGATGAGCGGACGCCTGCGCCCAACGGGCGAAGGCGGGAGCGACATCCGGGCTCACCGCAACTGCACGTGAGACCCCGGATGTCGCTCCGCTCATCCGGGCTACGCATTCTTCGCCATCGCGACTGAGACCTGAACACATGACGGACACCATCCTCGACATCGACAACCTCGTCGTCGCGCTCGGCAAGACGAAGAACCCGAACGGCCCGCGCATCATCGATGGCGTCTCGATCAAGGTCGAAAAGGGCGAGACGCTCTGCGTCGTCGGCGAAAGCGGCTCCGGCAAGTCGGTGACCTCGCTGACCACGATGGGCCTGTTGCCGAAGAACGCGCTGCATGCCGTCGGCGGCAGCGTCAAGCTGGTCGGCGAGGAGCTGCTCACCGCCAGCGATCGGCGCCTGCGCGAGCTGCGCGCCACCCGGATGGCGATGATCTTCCAGGAGCCGATGACCGCGCTCAATCCGGTCGTCCATGTCGGCCGCCAGATCGACGAGGTCTTGCGTGCGCATACGTCCCTGGACGCGCGGGCGCGGCGCAAGCGCATCCTCGACATGATGGAGCAGGTCCGCCTGCCCGACGTCGAGCGCATCTTCGCGTCCTACCCGCACCGCCTCTCCGGCGGCCAGCGCCAGCGCATCATGATCGCGATGGCCTTGGTGCTCGAGCCGAAGCTGCTGATCGCCGACGAGCCGACCACGGCGCTCGACGTCACCACGCAGAAGCAGATCCTGACCCTGATCCGCGACCTGCAGCGCGATCACGGCACCGCGGTGCTGTTCATCACCCACGACATGGGCGTGGTCGCCGAGATCGCCGACCGCGTTTCGGTGATGCGCCAGGGCCGCCTGGTCGAGACCGGGCCGCTCGACAAGATCCTGCGCAGCCCTGAGATGGACTACACGCGCAACCTGCTCGCCTCGGTTCCGAGCCTCATCCCGCGCGCAGCGCGGGCCGAGACCAAGGACCCGGTGGTGCTGGAGACCACCGAACTTGGCAAGGTCTATCGCGAGCGCTCGTTTCTCGGCAAAGCACGCGAGGTCGTCGCCGCCGAGAACGTGACGCTGACGCTGCGCAAGGGCCGCACGCTCGGCATCGTCGGCGAAAGCGGCTCCGGCAAGTCGACGGTGGCGCGCTGCATCGTCAGGCTGATCGATCCGACCTCGGGCGGCGTCCGCCTCGCCGGCCACGAGATCTCGATCCTGACCCGCCGCCTGCTGCAGCCGCACCGCAAGCGCATCCAGATCGTGTTCCAGGATCCCTACCGCTCGCTCAATCCGCGCATCACCATCGGCGAGAGCATTTCCGAGGGGCCGATCAATTACGGCACGCCGCACGGCCAGGCGATGGCGCGGGCACGCGAGCTGCTCGAACTGGTCGGCCTGCCTGCGGACGCGATCTCGCGCTACCCGCACCAATTCTCCGGCGGCCAGCGCCAGCGCATCGCGATTGCGCGCGCGCTCGCGCTCGATCCGGACGTGCTGGTGGCCGACGAAGCGGTGTCCGCGCTCGACGTCTCGGTGCAGGCGCAGGTGCTGGAGCTGCTCGATGAGATCCAGCGCCGGCTCGGCATCGCCATCCTGTTCATCACGCATGATCTGCGCGTCGCCGCGCAGATCTGCGACGAGGTGGTCGTGATGCAGAAGGGCCGCATCGTCGAACAAGGGCTGGCGGGCGAAATCCTGACGCATCCCAAGGAAGCCTACACGCGTGCCCTGCTCGAAGCCGCGCCCGGTCGGAACTGGGATTTTGCCAATTTCCGCCCGGTGTCGGAGGCGGTGGCGTAAGCCTGTAGGGTGGGCAAAGCGGCCGCCGAAGGCGGCAGCGTGCCCACCATCGATCAGCAACCTCAGGGTTGAGACGGTGGGCACGGCGCCACAGCGATCTCGCGTGGCGAGACACCACGGCAGCGCCTTTGCCCCCCCCCTACGAGATCGGCGCGATGCCGCGGAATGACGGGCGGCGAGAGCGTCGAGCTGACACGCTGTTATCGTGGCCCGCATGCAAAACGGCATCGCTCGATCGCTTGCGTGGGCTGCGAGGGGCGGTCTAACGTCGTTGCTCACGTCAACGACTTGAGGCGGAGTGATGACGCGCGTCGCGATTGGCGGCTTCCTGCACGAGACCAACACCTTCGCACCGACCAAGGCGGACTACGACGCCTTCATGCATGGCGGCGGCCGCGCCTCGATCGCCGATGCCGCGAGCGTGCTGAGCACGATGCGTGACATCAATGCCGGCCAGGCCGGCTTCATCGCGGTCGCGGAGACTCAGGGCTGGAACATCGTGCCCACCGTCGCCTGCGCGGCGAGCCCGTCGGCCCACGTGACGGAGGACGCGTTCGAGCGCATCACGGGGGCGATGGTCGATCGCATCAAGGCCGCCGGCCCGCTCGATGGCGTCTATCTTGACCTGCACGGCGCGATGGTGGCCGAGCATCTCGACGACGGCGAAGGCGCGATCCTGGCCCGCGTCCGTCAGGTGATCGGCCCCGACGTGCCGCTCGTGGCCAGCCTCGACCTCCACGCCAACGTCACGCCCGAGATGATCGCGCAGGCCGATGCGCTGATCGCCTATCGCAAATATCCGCACACCGACATGGCCGACACCGGTCGCGTCGCGGCCGCGCATCTGGCGCTGCTGATGCGATCGAAGCAGCGCCTCGCCAAGGCGTTCCGGCAGCTGCCGTTCCTGATCCCGATCAGCTGGCAGTGCACCAACGACCAGCCCACCAAGGGCATCTACGAAAAACTCGCCGCGCTGCAGAACGACGCCGTGCCGACGCTGTCATTCGCGCCGGGCTTTCCCGCGGCTGATTTCGCCCATTGCGGACCGAGCGTGTTCGCTTATGGGCGCACGCAGGCTGATGCGGATGCCGCAGCGGATGCGATCGCCGCAATCGTCATGGGCCATGAGGATGATTTCGACGGCGCCATCTACACGCCCGACGATGGCGTGCGCCATGCGATGATGCTGGCGAAGTCCGCGACGCGCCCGATCGTCATCGCCGACACCCAGGACAATCCCGGCGCCGGCGGCGACTCCGACACGACAGGCATGCTGCGCGCGCTGGTGCGCAACCGCGCCAGCCGCGCCGCGATCGGCATGATCTACGATCCGCAATCGGCGCTGGCGGCGCATGCGGCCGGCGAAGGCGCGACGGTCCCCCTGTCGCTCGGCGGCAAGAGCGGCATTCCCGGCGATGCGCCGTTCGAGGAGAGCTTCGTCGTCGAGAAGCTGTCGGACGGCCGCTTCATCGCGCCGGGCCCATTCTATGGTGGCCGCAAGATGGAGATGGGCCCCTCGGCCGCCTTGCGGATCGGCGATGTCCATGTCGTCGTCTGCTCGCACAAGGCCCAGCTCGCCGACCAGGAAATGTATCGCTTCGTCGGCATCGAGCCGACCGAGCAGGCGATCCTCGTCAACAAAAGCTCGGTGCATTTCCGCGCCGATTTCGAGCCGATCGCGGAAGCGCTCCTGATCTGCGCTGCGCCCGGCGCAATGCCGGCCGACCCGGCCATTCTGCCCTGGACGCGCTTGCGTCCCGGCATCCGGCTCAAGCCGAACGGCCCTGCCTTCCCAGCTTGAACACGTCATCGCTTTTCAACGGAAACACACGCATGCCCACGATCGACCGCATCCAAGGTTACGCCGACGAGCTCACCACCATCCGCCGCGACCTGCACGCGCATCCGGAGATCGGCTTCGAGGAGACGCGGACCTCCGGCATCGTCGCCGAGAAGCTCGCGCAATGGGGCATCGAGGTGCATCGCGGCCTCGGCGGCACCGGCGTGATCGGCGT
>JBARNF010000174.1:0-4764 GCA_049802835.1 Bradyrhizobium sp. | reverse complement strand
TGAGAAACCACCCTCTCCCACAAGGGGAGAGGGTGCACTTCCCATGCCTACCCCCAGCTCACGTCATGGCGCGCGAGCACGTCGCGCACGCCCGCGACGAGCTCGTCCTCCTTGCAGGAGAATTGCGCCGGACGGCTCTCGCGCCATTCCTGGTTGGAGGCGATCGCAGCCGCGGCCTTGGCGCCCTCGATCAGGTCCTTGATCTGCACCTCGCCGCGCGCCTTCTCGTCACTGCCCTGGATGATGACGCAGGGCGCGTTGCGGCGATCGGCATATTTGAGCTGGTTGCCCATGTTCTTCGGGTTGCCGAGATAGAGCTCGGCACGGATGCCGTGATTGCGCAAGGTCGCGACCATCTTCTGATAGTCGGCGACGCGGTCGCGGTCGAACACGGTCACGACCACGGGCCCGAACGCCGGCTTCGTATCGAGCTTGCCGAGCATCGTCAGCGCCGCCTGCAGCCGCGACACGCCGATGGAGAATCCGGTCGCCGGCACCGGCTCGCCGCGGAAGCGCGAGACGAGGCCGTCATAGCGCCCGCCGCCGCCGACCGAGCCGAACACCACCGGCTGCCCTTTCTCGTTGGGGATTGCGGTAAGAAGCTCAACCTCGAAGACCGGACCGGTATAGTATTCAAGACCACGAACGACCGATGGGTCGATGCGGATCCGCTTGGAGCCATAGCGCGCAGCTTGCCCGAGCTGAGCAATTTGTTCTAGCTCATCTAATCCTTCAGAGACTTTGGCAGAATTTCCGAACCAGCTGCGAAGGAGTTTAATCGTAGCCAAGTTATTGATCGGAAGTCGTCCCGGCGCAAAATCCGGATGAATCTCCCTCAACAAATGCCCACGGCGTTGATCAAAGTTGACCTCGACGTAGCTGGACTCTTGCTTTTCCCAGTCCGACAGATGGTCGAAATCACTTTCCGATTGCGGCGTAAGCTCGAAAAGTCCCATTATTTGGGTAATATCTTCCTCGATGAGCCCAGCTCCTTTGGTAAAGTCACCGCTCTCATCCTTCCGTCCTGGCCCCAGCAGTTCACGCACGCCGCGATCGCCAAGGCGATCATACTTGTCGAGCGCTCGCAGAACGGTGAGTCGCCTGCCAGCGTTATCATCCCCACCAAGACCAATGCTCTCTAAGGCGCCATCGAGCAATTTTCGACTGTTGACCTTGACCGCATAGTCGCCGCGCGCAATCCCCAGCGCCTCCATCGTGTCCGCCGCCATCATGCACATCTCGGCGTCCGCCGCCGGCGACGCTGAGCCCACCGTGTCGGCGTCGAACTGCATGAACTGGCGGAAGCGGCCGGGGCCGGGCTTCTCGTTGCGGAACACATAGCCCGAGCGGTAGCTGCGATAGGGCAGCACCAGGCCATCGGTGCCGTAGCGTTCGCCAACATAGCGCGCCAGCGGCGCGGTGAGGTCGTAGCGCAGCGAGATCCACTGCTCGTCATCGTCCTGGAACGAGAACACGCCTTCGTTCGGACGATCCTGGTCGGGCAGGAACTTGCCGAGCGCGTCGGTGTATTCGAACGTCGGCGTCTCCACCGGCTCGAAGCCGTAGCGCTCATAGACGGCGCGGATCTTCTCGACCATCTCGCGGGTCGCTGCGATCGCGGCCGGGCCGCGATCCTCGAGCCCGCGCGGCAGCCGCGCCTTCAGCTTCTGGGGTTTTTTGGGTTTGTCGGACATGACGGGTTGGTAGCAGCCGGAGCGAGGTGCGGCAACCCGCGGGGGCGGCACCCGCCCGTTCACAGGGTGGCGCGAGCATCGCCAATGGGAACGCATGCTCGCGCCTCCCATGCGGTGTTCTCCCTCCCCCGCTTGCGGGGGAGGGAGCGCACCATCGGCGCGGCGACGGCTCGGCTCTCATGGGTGGGCGCGAAAGATGGGCAGGCGCGAAAGTTCGCCCCCCTCACTTCACATCGCGGATCCACTGATGCGGATCGGGGCTGCGGCCGTACTGGATGTCGACCAGTTGCTTGCGCAGGCCCATGGCGACCGGGCCGGCCTCGCCGCCGCTGATCAGGACGTCGCCGCTGGCCGAGCACACCTTGCCGATCGGCGAGATCACGGCAGCGGTGCCGCAGGCGAACGCCTCCTTGAGCTTGCCGCTGTTGGCATCAGCACGCCACTGGTCGATCGCATAGGCCTCCTCACGCACCTCCCGGCCGGCAGCGCGCGCCAGCGCGATGATGGAGTCGCGGGTGATGCCCGGCAGGATGGTGCCGAGCGGCGGTGTCGACAGCGAGCCGTCGTTGAACACGAAGAACACGTTCATGCCGCCGAGCTCCTCGACATAGCGGCGCTCGATCGCATCCAGGAACACGACCTGGTCGCAGCCATGCGCGATCGCCTCGGCCTGCGCCTTGAGGCTCGCCGCATAATTGCCGCCGCATTTGACACCGCCGGTGCCGCCCACGGCCGCGCGCGTGTAGTTCTCCGACACCCAGATCGAGACCGGCGCCGGGCCGCCCTTGAAATAGGAGCCGACCGGCGAGGCGATGACCGCGAAGATGTATTCCGCCGACGGCTTGACGCCGAGGAACACCTCGTTGGCGATCATGAACGGGCGCAGATACAGGCTGCCGTCGCCACCCGGGATCCAGGCGCGATCGATGCGGACCAGCTGTTCGACGGCCTCGATGAAGACCTCGGGCGGCAGCTGCGCCATCGCCATGCGCTCGGCCGAGTTCCAGAAGCGTTTGGCATTGGCGTCGGGACGGAACAGGTTCACGCCGCCATCGTCGCGCTTGTAGGCCTTCAGCCCCTCGAAGATCTCCTGCGCGTAATGCAGGACGGCCGCGGCCGGATCGAGCGGGAAGTTGGCGCGGGACTCGACGCGTGCGCTGTGCCAGCCCTTGTCCTGGCTGTACTGGACCACGGCCATGTGATCGGTGAACACCCGGCCGAAGCCCGGGTTGGCGAGCTTGGCGGCGCGCTCCTGGTCGGAGGTCGGGTTGGTGGTCGGCTTGATGTCGAATGTCACAGTCATGTCCTTGCTTCCCCCGCTGCAATCGCCATTCGCGAGTTCTGGTGCCGCCCCGCCGGTTCGGCCCGGTCGGCTTCTTGAACTTTCGGACCTGCCATGACCAGCCTGGAGAGGCCGGTCGCCGGGTAAGCCTGTCACGAGGACATGCTTTTGCGCCCGGCGGAAGTCCAGTATGGTTTGCCGAAATGCCGCTCGACAATCACACGGTCGTTAGATGCGTGGCCTCACCTGCCCATTCGGGTTTGCTTACGGCCCGCTCAGACACATCCCGAGACCATCGCCCGCCAATGAAACGATCTAAAATTTCGTAGCCGGCGATTGTTTTGTAACATTGAACCGCAGAAACGTCAATATGGCTGACATAAATTTCTCGTCTCCGGTATTGAGCCCCGAGCTGCGGGCGTCCGAGGCCCATTCGGCTGCCGACGCGCCGCCGCTGCGCTGGGACATCATCGAGCTGCTGTTCTTCGCCTATCGCGACTTCGTCGGCGATGCCGATCACGAGCTCGAGGCGTTCGGCTTCGGCCGCGCGCATCACCGCGTGATGCACTTCGTCACGCGCTACCCGGGCCTGAAGGTCGCCGATCTCCTCGACGTGCTGCGCATCACCAAGCAGTCGCTCGGACGGGTGCTGAAGCAGCTGCTCGACGAGGGCTACATCGTGCAGAAGACCGGCAACAACGATCGCCGTCAGCGCCTTCTTTTCGCCACGCCCAAGGGCGAGGCGCTGGTGGCCAAGCTGGCCGGGCTGCAGACCCGGCGCATCGACCGCGCGCTGGAGCAGGTCGGACCGGCCGGTGCCGAGAAGGTCCGCCAGTTCCTGCGCGCGATGATCGATTGCGACGATCCGGACAAGGTGCTGGAAGCCATTTTCAGGACGCCCGTGGCCAGCACGAATCCGGCCACCGCAAAGGAGTGACCGTGTCGACCGCCGCCATCGCCTCCCGCCCGCCGCAGACGCCTGCCGACGACGCGCCGCATCTCCTGCTCGTCGACGACGACCGCCGCATCCGTGATCTCTTGTCGCGCTTCCTGCGCGGTGAAGGCTATCGCGTCACGACGGCGGCGAGCGCGAGCGATGCCCGCGCCAAGCTCACCGGCCTGCATTTCGATCTGCTGATCCTCGACGTCATGATGCCGGGCGAGAGCGGCTTCGATCTCGCCCGCTTCATTCGCACCCAGTCTTCCGTGCCGATCGTGATGCTGACCGCGCGCGCCGAGCCGGACAGCCGCATCGAGGGCCTCCAGCTCGGCGCCGACGACTACGTGGCAAAGCCTTTTGAACCAAGAGAACTCGCGCTGCGGATCGGCAACATCCTCAAGCGCGCCGCGCCGCCGCCGGCCGAGGAGGTGGTCGAGCAGATCGCCTTCGGCCCGTTCGTCTATCATCTGGCGCGCGGCGAATTGAAGCAGGGCGAGGAGATCGTCCATCTCACCGACCGCGAGCGCGAGATGCTACGCATCCTCGCGAACGCTCGCGGCGAGACCGTGCCGCGCGGCGCGCTGACCGGCAACGGCACCGTCAACGAGCGCGCCGTCGACGTGCAGATCAACCGCCTGCGCCGCAAGCTCGAGAGCGATCCGGCCAATCCGCTGTTCCTGCAGGCGGTGCGCGGTATCGGCTATCGGCTGATGAGTTCGGGCTGAGATGGCGGCGGATGGTATGTGGGCTCACTCAGATATTGTTAGCGTCTCTTGCGGGGACGATGGTGCTCACCCTCCGTTGAAGGCCGTGGCAGGCGAAGCTCTGGCCGCAGGACCGGTGCACCC
>JBARNF010000173.1:0-1734 GCA_049802835.1 Bradyrhizobium sp. | reverse complement strand
GTCAGATAGTCATCGGCCCCGAGCTCCAGGCCGACCACGCGGTCGATCTCGTCACTCTTGGCCGACAATATCAGGATAGGAACATTGTCCGTCTGCCGCAGGCGGCGGCAGATCGAGAGCCCATCTTCGCCGGGGAGCATCAGGTCGAGAATGATGAGATCTGGCCGCAGCCGCCGCAGCACGGCGTCCATGACCGCCGCCGTATCCGCGATCTCGACCTCGAACCCTTCCCGGCGCATGAAATCGCCGACGAGCCGGCTGATCTCCGGGTCGTCCTCCACCATCAGAAGCGTGGCCGCAGGCATGCTCATCGACACGACTGATGCCCAAAACATTCCGCTTGGCAATGGGCCGCACCCGGCTGTTACACACCGTTACGAGACGGCCAACGATCGAGACCGAGCCACGTCGACGGTGCGTCGGGCAGGACGCCGGGTCGCGTAATGTACCAAAGCGCCCGGGGTCAGAGCGCCCGGGTCATGGCGCCGCCATCCCTATCGATCGGGGCGATGCGCTGAGATGGCCGGCGGACCGAAACCCTGCTCGGTCACCCGCGATATTTAATCTACGGAAGCCCTTGCTGCAATTAATTAGATTTAATATAAATTAAATTGCCTATGCTGCAGACCATTTATGGCCCAGAAATCAAATCCTCGTTTTGGCAGGCCGCCGGACAGTTTTGCGCGTCCGAGCGCAACCAGTGAAGTTCATAACCATGCTGCACAACCCAAACACGAGCACGCTTGCCTACAGCCCTCACCAGGACCACGGCTGGGAGCGTAACGGCCCCGGACCGTTCAATCTGGCGCTCGGCTTTCTGCGAAGACGTTATCTGCTGATTGCGATCACCACGGTGCTCTCGCTTGCGGCCAGCTTTATCCTTCTGAAGATCGTACCGCCGTCATATACGGCGGACGTGAAGATCATTGTGGGCAACATGAAGGCCCCGGTCGTTCAGCCGCAATCGTCCGCCGACGAAACGCCGATCGACATGGAATCCCAGATCGAGATCTTGAAATCGAAGACGATTGCAGGCTCGGTCATCAGCAGGCTCGGCCTTGCCGGTGACCCGGATTTCAACGGCAAGGGCAGCCCGCTTCACAATGCGCTGGACGCCGTCCGCAGGCTCGTGAGCGCGGCGCCGACCGAGTCGGACACTCCATCGATGGACGACCTGCTCGAAGAGTTCCAGCGCCGGATGCAGGCCTACAGGATCGGTACCAGCGCCGTCATTGCGGTCGAGTTCAGCGCCAGTGACGCGAAACGGGCTGCGATGATCGCAAACGCGATCGTCAAGGAATACTTCGATCAGCAGTTGAAGGCGGACGCCAGCGAACACCGAACCGTAACGGCCTGGCTGCATGAGCGCCTGCAGGATCTGGGCAGCGACGCGACCGCTGCCGAGCGCGCGGTGAACGACCTGAAGAGCAGGCACAACATCATCTCGGCCGACGGCAAGTTCATGGACCAGCAGCAGGTCACCGAGCTCACCAACCGGCTGGTGGCAGCTCGCACCCACACGGCCTCGCTCATGACCCGGCTGAACCGCTTCGACGAAATGCTTGTACAGAGCAATGTCGACGCCCCGATGGAGAGCATCGCGGCCGTTTCGGACTTTTCTCCGGCCGAGCTCAGCGGCAATCTCAACCCGCCCGACGGCCTGTCGCTGAGCAACTCGAACAGCACGCAGATCATCAACAGCCTGCGCCAGCAATATCTCGACAACGCGAAGCG
>JBARNF010000172.1:0-10225 GCA_049802835.1 Bradyrhizobium sp. | reverse complement strand
CAGCGGGGTGAAGGAGACGCCGTCGCCGGCGTTCTTGGCGGCCTTGAATTCGCCGCTGGAGGGATCGCCGCCGGCGGTTTCGATGATGGTCTTCGGGAGAATGTATTCGCGGGCGGCGTCGATGACGCCGCCGTCGCCGGTGCCGAAATCGGCGGCGCGGCCGCCTTGCGGATGGCCGGCGGCGATCTGGTCGGCGGCGTGCTGGGCCTTCTCGGCGAGCTTGTCGCTAAAGGGGATGCGATAGGCGCGCGGCACGCCGCTCGGCCTGTTGTCGTCGTCGAGCGTCTCGACCCAGAGATAGACCGCGCCGGGATCGCCATCGAAGGTGTGCGGATCGACGATCCGCACCTGCAGCACCTTGAAGCTCTTCGGCAGCCGGTCGACGCTGGCCCAGCCGAGCAGGCCGCGGGCGCCGACGAAGCTGCCGACATAGAACGCGCTGGTGACGATGACGGCCACCGCCTTGGCCTGCCACGGCAGCCGGGCATAGACCAGCACCAGCAAGAGCAGCGCGCCGATCAGCGCGTAGCACACGGACATGATGACGATGACGGTCTGCAGATTGCTCGTCATCGTCTGATCGTCCTGACGCCGGTCTTGGGATCGAGGTCGGCGCCGTTGCGCGAGGTGCTGCGGAACGTCTCGAGCAGCGATTTCGGCCGCCGCTGCACGTCGACCACCTTGCCTTCGGCGTCGAGCCTGAAGCGCAGCGCCGTCTTCTCGTCGCCGGAATGATCGAGCACGACCTTGTCGTCGAAGATCACCTGCGCGGTCGGGTTGAGCTTCTGCACCTTCACCTTGGCCTCGACCGGCTGGCCGCTGACGTTCTGGAAATGCGAGATGTTGACGGTGTACTCGCCAGCCACGATGCCTCTGACAGTGACGATCTCCTCGCGGATCGGCGACGGGATCTTCAGGCCGTTGACCAGAATGAAATCGTTGGCGCCGCCGCGATCGTCGCGGTCGAGCGTGAGGAAGCCGGCCTCGCGATGCCGGTACCAGGCGATGTTGCCGACGGGGTCCTGCACGAACAGGTCGAGATCATCAGGATGATTGTCGGGCCAGTCCATCGTGATCAGGAATTCGGCCTTGCTGTCGACCTTGCCGTCCTTGGCGTCCGGCGAGATCGCGAGCACCGCGATGAAGAAGAAGAACGCGACGATCTGCAGCGCCTTGAACAGCATCACGCTGAACGGGTCGAACTGCTCCTCGCGCGGATAGAGCCCGAAATCGTCCATCATGCCGTCTGCTCCGGAGCACGCCCCATCGCGCGCTCGAGCCGCGGCGTTACCCGCGTCTCGGTCAGCATCACGGCGTCCGAGAACACGCGGCCCGTGGCGCCATCCAGCATGTAGTACTGGATGCGCACCAGGATCGAGCCGACGAGGCCGGCAAGCGTGGTGTACATCGCGACCGCCATGCCGTCGCTCATCAGCCCCATCGACGATTTCATCGCCAGCTTGTCGTTGACGTCGAGGCCCGCGATCGGCGCCAGCATGATGATGAAGCCGATGATGGTGCCGAGCAGGCCGAGCTTCATCAGCGTATCCGAGGCAAAGCTGCCGAACCCGTTGGAGCCGCGCAGGCGGTCAGCGAGGGTGCGCAGCAGCAGCGTCTGGTCGATGCGCCCCTCCCCTTGTGTCCGCGCCTTGGTGACGAGGTTCCTGATGTGGTTGGTCACGAGCCCGGCGGGCAGCAGCCGCGCATCGGCATCGAGCGCGCGCTCCGCATCCGGTCCAATCAGGACGGCGCGGCAGCGCTTCGCGGCATCCGCCTCGCGCGCGATCGCCCGGGTGCGCCAGAAGCAGTGGCAGCAGGTCAGGACATAGAGCGCGGCGACGACGCTCGAAATGTAGGTGCGGTCGGAGGCGACCATCAGGTGGAAGTAGCCGTGGCGCCACAGCACCACGGCGGCGAATACCGTCAGACCGGTGAAGATCATCCAGAGCAGCAGCGGCCCGCGCTCGGCGCTGTCGCGCGCAGGTTTCACCACTTCAGCACTGCTGATTGCGCTCATGCATGAACTCCTGATGGGCGCGCCATGCTGGCGCACCGGTTGGCGAAGTTAAGCAGAGCGGCGGAACCGCGTCCAAAGACATCTGCCTCGAAGCGTTCGGGAAAATTGCCCAATCTGCGCTTGCTGCAGTGCATTCGCTTGGCGCTGCCCCGGCCTGTTGTTACGCTGCGGCAACAGCCTTCGGAGATGATCGCATGCGCCTCGTGCTCCAGCTCATCGCGCGCCTCGCGCTGATCGTGCTGCTGTGTCTGGCGGCCGCAGCCGTATGGGTCACCATCGACGCCTATCGCAGCGTCGATCGCGCCACCGCGGCGTCGGCCGACCGCGTTTCGCAGGCGCTGGAGGCGCTGTATTGGCGCGAGCTGCTGTTGCGCAGCAACAGATCGCGCGACCACCTCGTGCCGCTGCCCGACTGGCGGACGACCGAGACGATGAAGCTGATCGCGCCGGGCATCTGCGTGCGGTTCAAGCCCGAGGCAGCCTTCGAAAAGCCCCTCTGCGGCCAGAACAAGGGTCTCGGCGCGGCACCACCGCGCTGGTTCTCGGGGCTGGTCGAAACGCTGCTCGGCGACCATGCCGCGGTGGCGCAGCCGATCAGCGCCCGCGCCACGACTGCCGGGACCGTGTCGGCGATCGCTGATCCGGATGCGGCGATCCAGCTCGCCTGGCAGCGCATCCAGGACAGCTTTGGCGTGGCGCTGGCGATGGCGGTCGCGATCGGCGTGCTGGCTTCGCTGGCGATTGCCCACGCGCTGGCGCCGGCGCGCAGCATCGTGTCGGCGCTGCAACGGATGGCCGAGGGCGATCACCGCCCGGTGCTGCCGCGCTTCCGCTCGATGGAGCTTGCCATGATCGGCCGCGCCGTCTCTGAGCTCGGCGACCGGCTGGCCCAGTCGAACGAGCAGCGCGCGGCCCTGACCGAGCGCCTGCTCGACATTCGCGACGAGGAGCGGCGCGCGCTCGCGCGCGAGCTGCACGACGAGTTCGGGCAGAATCTCACGGCCATCCTCGCCTTTGCCTCGACGATCGAGAGCGCCGGTGCGCCGCGCAACGATCAGGTGGCGCAGGATGCGCGCATGATCACGCAGTCCGTCTCCCATCTGATGGCCTGCCTGCGCGGCACCTTGAGCCGGCTGCGCCGCCCGCTCACCGAAGAGCTGGGGCTCGCGGCCGGCCTGATCGCGCTGACGGAGAATTGCCAGCATGCGGCGCGGCCCGCGATCCGGCTCGACCTGCAGGGCGACCTCGCCGACATCCAGGGTCCGGTCGCGGTGACCGCCTATCGCATGGCGCAGGAGTGCCTGACCAATGCGTTGCGCCACACCAGTGCGAGCGAGGTGTCGCTGCGCGTCGAGCGCCGTTACGGTCCCGACAGTGCGCTGCTGATCTCGATCGAGGACGATGGCGGCGGCGACGCGACGCTGCTCGCGCAGTCGACCGGCTTCGGCCTGACCGGCATCCGCGAGCGGATCGCCGCGGTCGGCGGCTCGCTGTCGATCGGGCCGGCGGCGCGCGGGCTCAGCGTGTCCGCGACCATTCCGCTCGCCGCCTGAGTCCATCGCGATGGCCGAACTGACAGACATCTCCATTCTGCTGGTCGACGACCATCCCGTCGTACGTCAGGGCTATCGCCGCGTGCTGGAGAGCCAGGATGGCTTTCGCGTGATCGCCGAGGCCGACAGCGCCGCGGCAGCCTATGCCGCGTTCAAGGCCCACGCGCCTGATGTGGTCGTGCTCGACATCTCGATGAAGGGCGCCAGCGGGCTGGAGGCGATCCGCAACATCCGCGCCCGCGACGGCCGCGCCTGCATTCTCGTGTTCAGCATGCATGGCGAGGCGCCGCTGGTGAAGGCGGCGTTTGCGGCCGGTGCGAGCGGCTTCGTCACCAAGAGCAGCGAACCCGCGGCGCTGGTGCGCGCCATCCGCATGGTCGTGCGTGGCGAGCGTGCACTCAGCGACGACGTCGCCCATGTGCTGGCCGCCGACAGCCTCGATCCCATGCAGACCGTGCTGGACCGGCTGGGAGAGCGCGAGATCGAGATCCTGCGCCAGCTCGCCTCGGGGCTGACCACCGAGCAGATCGCCGCCAATTTGCATCTCAGCGTCAAGACGGTGCAGAACTATCATTATCTGGTCAAGGCCAAGACGGGGTTGCAGACCGACGCGCAGCTGGTGCGGCTGGCGGTCGCCAGCGGGCTGACGGATTTGTAGGACGGATGGCCGAGCACAGCGTAGCCCGGGCGAGCGTACGCTGCGCCCAACGGGCGCCGAGCGGCAGCGACCCCTGTCCCCGCATGTCGCTCCGCCAACGCCCTCCGGGCGCCGGCTGGCGCTCATGCGGGCTACGGGACCGTCATTGTCGACGGCCGTGCTGCGAGGCCGCGGAGCAGCAAGGTCAGCACGGCATCGACCCTTGACGGACAGGCGCAATCGCCCCACTCGTCGGCATGGGCGGGATGGTGGAAGCTTCGGGTGGCGTCGAAAATGGCAACCGCCGCGACCTTGGCATCGGCGACGTCGAACGCGCCCTGGGCGACGCCCTCGGCGATGATACCTTCGACCTGGGCGATCAGGTTCTGCTTGTGCGCCTTGACCACCGAGCAGGCCTCGCGCGCCAGGGTCAGATAGGTCGCGAACATCTCGGGATCATCGCAGAACCGCTTCTGCTTGGCGCCGAACAGCCCGCGCAGCCAGCGTTCCAGCTTGGCGGGCGCCGGCCCCGGCTCGGCCGCGATTTGCGCCAGCGGCGCGCTGACCCGCTCGAGCCAGCGCTTGGCGACGGCCTCGCGCAGCGACGCCTTGCTCGGGAAGTGACGATAGACGGAGCCGTGGCTGACATCGAGCGCCCTGGCGACGTCGACGACCGTCGCCTTGGCGAGGCCGTAACGGCGCAGCACGTCCTCGGTGACTTCGAGGATGCGCTCAGATGTCAGAACCACGGCCTCATTCATGCGTGCACCATATCGGCATCCGTCGAACGCGCCTTGATCTGGGTCGGCTCAGCCATCTCGGCAGCCGACCGCGCGTGCAATTTCGCAGCCTGGGCCTCCAGGTGACGCGCCACCTGGACATTCAGCCAGTCCTGAAATTGTGAGTGCAACAATAGCTTTTCAATCTTCATCGAAGCGGTCCTTCGCAGTTCGAAACCGCTGAACCCAAGGTCAGACAGTGTAAGTTGGTCTTAAGCTTGATAGCGAAACCACCATACATCATCGCGCTGACAGATTTCAATATCTGTCAGCGCGATTTCAAAAAAAAGGTATTATGATCCTTAAATTGCGGCGCGAGCGCCCGCAACAGCCGCCGTTTGTGTCGTCCAGGCCGCTCTGCTAAAGCGCGGCGTAAAATGGAGCTGGCGCCCGCTCGATTCCGGCCCGGCCCGCCTTCCCTCCCGCCTCGGAGCGCCGTCGATGATTCCCCGCTATAGCCGTCCCGAAATGGCCTCGATCTGGGAGCCGCAGACCCGGTTCAAGATCTGGTTCGAGATCGAGGCGCATGCGGCGGACGCGCTGGCCGAACTCGGCACCATCCCGAAGGATGCAGCCAGGACCATCTGGGCCAAGGCCAAGGACGCCACTTTCGACGTCGCCCGCATCGACGAGATCGAGCGCGAGACCAAGCACGACGTCATCGCCTTCCTGACTCATCTGGCCGAGATCGTCGGCCCCGAGGCGCGCTTCGTGCACCAGGGCATGACCTCGTCCGACGTGCTCGACACCTGCCTCAACGTCCAGCTGACGCGCGCCGCCGACCTGCTGCTCGCCGATCTCGACCGCGTGCTGGCGGCGCTGAAGACGCGCGCCTTCGAGCACAAGATGACGCCGACCATCGGCCGCTCGCACGGGATCCATGCCGAGCCGGTGACCTTCGGCCTCAAACTCGCTTACGCCTATGCCGAGTTCAGCCGCGCCCGCGAGCGCCTGGTCGCGGCGCGCAAGGAGGTCGCGACCTGCGCCATCTCCGGCGCGGTCGGCACCTTCGCCCAGATCGATCCGCGCGTGGAGGAGCACGTCGCCAAGGCGATGGGTCTCAGCCCTGAGCCGATCTCGACGCAGGTGATTCCGCGCGACCGCCACGCGATGTTCTTTGCCACCCTCGGCGTCATCGCCTCTTCCGTGGAGCGCTTGGCGACCGAAGTGCGCCATCTGCAGCGCACCGAGGTGCTCGAGGCTGAGGAGTTCTTCTCCGAAGGACAGAAGGGCTCCTCGGCCATGCCGCACAAGCGCAACCCGGTGCTGTCGGAGAATCTCACCGGCCTCGCCCGCATGGTCCGCGCCTATGTGACGCCGGCGATGGAGAACGTCGTGCTCTGGCACGAGCGCGACATCTCGCACTCGTCGGTCGAGCGCATGATCGGACCGGATGCCACCGTGACCCTCGACTTCGCGTTGGTCAGGCTTGCCGGCCTGATCGAGAAGCTGCTGGTGTATCCGGCCAACATGGCAAAGAACTTGGACCGGCTCGGCGGCCTCGTGCATTCGCAGCGGCTGCTGATCGCACTGACCCAGAAGGGCGCGAGCCGCGAGGACTCCTACAAGCTCGTCCAGCGCAACGCGATGCCGGTGTGGCGCGGCGAAGGCGACTTCCGGACCCTGCTCAAGGCCGACACCGAGGTGAAGAAGTACCTCACCGATGCCGAGATCGACGAGCAGTTCGACCTCGGCTATCACTTGAAGCACGTCGATACGATCTTCAGGCGGGTGTTCGGGGAGGTGTGATCAAGCCACGGCGGCGCGGCCGCGTGACGGCGCGCTCGCTCATAGCTTTTTCAACGAGACAACCGCATTGCCTTTGTTGTTGAAATAGAATCGATACAACAACCGAGGAAACAGGATCGAGGTGTCGTTGACGTAGACGAACACCTCCCCATCGCTGCGTGCAGTGAACTCCGCTGTCCAGCGGCTGCTGCCAGGTGATTCCTGCCGGAAAACGGGGAGATGCTCTTCGAGCCCCGTACTGCCCACCCGCACGATAGGCGCGAACCAGTTCGACCAGATCAACCGCTTGAACGGCACGCCCGGCAGTTGCGTCCAGGTGCCGTAACCAAAGCCGGCCGGTGTCGCAGGGATGCCGCCGTCGCTCCATCCCTCTCCGACATCGAGCGTAATCCGATACGTCTCGTCCTGCGCCACGCTAAGCGCTGTCGGATAGCAATGGTGGCGCGTCTCGAACAATGGCCGGATGCTTCCGTTGTGCCATGCCTCGATCTCTGTCTCGCCGACCTCGGTCGGCCTGAGCGTTGCCTTGCAGAACAGGCCGGCCGTGTTCGCTGCGCCGAACGCCAGCCACCAGAACAACCAGAACATGATCGCGGTCGGGAAGATCCAGGATTTGAGCACGTAGAAGCCGGCGATGTACCAGCCCCGGCGCCGCAGCGAATAGACCGTCGCCCGCCACCCCGTCACCGGCTTGTGCCGGGACGGATCGTTCCAGGCGATGCGTGCAGCGTCGCGGATCGTTCGCTGCAGTGAGGTGCCCCACGACGTCAGGCCGAGCGCCACAGCCGCCCCGATCAGCAGGAAGCCGGGCGAATCCCGAAACGCCACAAACCAGGGATCGAGAAATCTTGGCAGGAACGCAGCGGCCGCGTTGACCACTGGATCGCCCACCACGCGCAGGGGGACATAGAGGAAGCGCGGCCAATAGACGACGAAATACGGGATCGCCGCAACGAAGAGGAGCGCGAACATGGTGGCGAAATAGACCACGCGGCGCAGCCAGACCCAGTTCCAGACATCGTCCTGCACCTGCGTCCGCGCGTGCCCACGATCGAGCGGATGCAGCGCATCGACCGGCGTATCGGTCTCGTCCGTGACGCGGTAGGTGGCAGGCACGACCACGGGCGCGTAATGGTCGGGGCCTGACCGGATGCGCTCGAACACGGTGCGGTGGATGGTCGGCTTCACCGGCGGCAGAGGTGGCTGCGGCAGGCTCGGATGCAGATCGTCAGCAAGAAGCCCGGTCTGGGCCTTGAACGGCGAATGAAGCAGCCATTTGATACGACTGACATCGTACCGGAGCGATAGTTTGTAGGGCGGCGCGTCATAGATCTCGCGCAGATTGCGCGGCTTATAGCGATAGTAGGCAGCCAGCCCCTTGCGCGAGTCGTTCAGCGTATCGAGCGGATCGATCTCGGGATCGTAGAGCAACCTGCGCCGCTCATCGAGATAGACGAGGCCGTACGCCTTGGCGCGATCCAGCATCCAGTCGAGCGTCACATGAGAAAGCCCATCCTGCGGATAGCCGCCGCCGATGTCGGAATGCACGCCGGTGAACCATACTTGGCTGATGCGCTCGCGGTCGCGGGGCGGCAGATCGGTGCGCAGATGCGGCGCCGGCTCGGCCAGCTTCGCCACCGCGCTGCGCGGATCGTGATCGATGTCGAACAGCCAGTCCTTCTTGTCACTGCGGCCTGGAACAGCCTCGTCCCGTCCCCACACATAACGCTCGTCCCAGATCACCGGGCGGAAGGCGTCGCGCTCCTCCTCGATCGCCAGCGCGTGGCAGGCGCGATGGATCTTGGCGCTCATGAACTGGTCCGGCATCGACAGCGGCCAGATCCAATAGTCGATGGCGCGGGTCATCTCCTCGATCGGGCCACCATAGGCGTCGACCGTGTCCCAGATGCCGACGAAATGGACGCTCTCGACCTCGACCGGCGGCGGTGCCTCCGGCGCGACGCCCTGCAGTCTGCGCAGCAGCCTGATCCCCCGGTCGCGCCATTTCCGCAGGTCCAGGCCGATCTTGCCAAGATATCTGAGAATGCCGGTGTTGTAGCGCCGTCGATAGCGGCGATAGGCGTCTGCGGCGAAGCGCGCGAGGTCCGCTTCATTGTTGTTGTAGGCGACGAGCCCCTGCCCCGCGATCATCGCCGCCACGATGCGGATCGTGAACGCTCCGCGGCTGAAGCCGAAGCAGTAGATGCGGTCGCCCGCCTTGTAGTTGCGGCAGCAGAAGCTGTAGATCGCAATGACGTTGCGCATCAGGCCGAAGCCGAAGATGCCGCCCAGCGCCGCGAACAGCTTGAAGGACGACGTGCCGACGCCGTCGTCGTAGAAGGCGATCTGCCGGCGCGGATCGCGCAGGTCCAGCACTTGGAACAGGCGCCACACGTTGGTCTTGAACACAGCCTTGGCGCTGTTGCCGGTCCCGTCCGACAACAGCACGATGTTCTTTGGAACAGTGTTGGACATGAGGCCCCCCGACCAGAATGCCGGCCGCGAGCTTGGTCCGCAATTGCAATAAAATCAAGGCACAATCCTTGCGCGAGCGCAGGCAACCCGCTCGGTTCGCAGCGCCGCACACCATCCGCAAGGCAACATCGTCGCGCTGATGCGATGATGCCGGACATCGAGCTGACGCAGCATGTCGCGGGCCGGGTCAGCGCCCAAGAGGATCACCAGAGGCGCGCCCGTCAGGGCGACATCGATGAATCACTCGAAAATGATCAGCAGACACCTGCAGGCGGTTGTCCGACATCCCATCGTCGACCTCTGATCCTTCGACACTGACCGGATGAGCGCCTATGCAGGTCGCCCTGCTCCACCATTGACGAGATACCCACATGCCGGAGACGATGGCGACCTACGACCCGTTGCTGCGGCGGATCCACTGGACAACCGCGCTGCTGTTCATTGCGGCCATGCTGATCGGGCTCTATTGCGGGCTACAGCCGGCCGGAACGTCGCCACGGCGCGAGCTGCTGGAGATTCACAAATCGCTCGGGGTCACGCTGTTTCTGCTCGCAATTTTCCGTCTGATCGTGCGGGCGAGAACCACGGCGCCGGCGCAGCCTGCAGCCTTCGGCCCGATCGTCCGTGCAATGTCACGGCTCAATCATGGGACGCTCTACGCGCTGCTGCTGGTCATGCCGGTGACGGGCTACATGTTCTCGTCGGCCGGCGGCTATTCGCTGCGCTACTTCTGGACCTTCAGCTGGCCGCGCCTGTTCGCCGGCGACAAGGCCATCGCCCATGCCGGTGAGATCACGCACGACGCGCTGGCCTATCTGGTCTATCTCGCGGTCGGTCTGCACATCGCGGCCACGCTCTGGCACGAATTCGTCCAAAGGGACGAGACGCTGGCGCGGATGTGGCCGCGGCGTTCAGTTCGCCCGGAATGACAGCGGCGAGCGAGCAAGCAGCCGTGTGGAAAGTAGCGGCGCGCGAGCTGTAGGGTGGGCAAAGGCGCAGCCGCGCTGTTGCAACG
>JBARNF010000171.1:0-7361 GCA_049802835.1 Bradyrhizobium sp. | reverse complement strand
GGCAGAAATCCTTGCCGTAGGGCGAGGACGAATCGCCGATCCACTCGTCGACATCGCGCACGTCGAGAATGGCGATTCCCGGATTGCCGACCGCAGCCAGCATGGCCTTGGCGTCGATAAGAATGCTGCCCGCTTCCGGCACGATCGTGAACGAGGCCTTCGCCGGCGACGGCACGTCCGTCGTCACCGGCTGGCCTGCCGCAGTCCAGGCCTCATAGCCGCCATGCAGCACCTTGACCTTGGGATAGCCGAGCATCGTCAGCAGGAAGTAGCCGCGGCACGACTGGCCGAAGCCGGAATTCATCGACTGCTCGTAGACCACGGCGGTTTCAGCACCGGACAGGCCGGCCGCGCCGAACGCGTCGGCGAACTTGGTCTTCAGCTCCTCCATGCCCTCCGGCGTCGAAGTCGCGAGATAGGTGAAGATCTCATGCACGTTGACCGCGCCGGGGAGATGCCCTGCGCCATAGGCAGCCGGATTGCGCGTGTCGATCACGACACACGGCTCTGTCTTGATGAAATCAGCGAGTTCGCCGGCAGTAATCAGAACGTCCGTCATGGCAGGCCTCTCCTGGTTGGATTTTGTCGGTTTGCCGTTCTCGCCGGCGTCAGCCGTCGGCGAGCATCTTGCGCAGCTGCTTGGTCGCGGGCGTCACGATCGCGACGAAATAGGCCTCGCGCAGACGCCGTTCGGCGCGATTGCCCTTGATGTAGCCGCGGGCTCCGCAATGGAGCATCGCAGCGTGAGCCGCGGCAACGCTGGCCTCGCCGGCCCGCAGGCGCAGCGCCACGACCTTGCGCCAGGCGGTCTCGTCCGTGTTGAACGGATCGCTGGCGAGGGTTGCGGTCTCCTTTGCGAGCTCGTCCGCGAGCGCGCTGAAGTCGACCGGCTGTTGCGGCAGATAACGATTGACGTGGCCGAGCGGCGCCTCGACCTCCTGCATGATCTTGATGCAGTCCTTGATCAGGCCGAGCGCCATGCCGGCCTGCAGCAGGATGAATCCGGCGCGGATCTTCTTCACGAATGGGCCGGCGGGATCGGCTAGGATCAACTCATCCGGCACGAACAGGTCGCGGAGCTGGATGCCATAGGTGCCGGTCCCGTCCATCGCGAGGAACTGCTGGCACGGCTGCAACGTCACCGCCGGATCCGAACAGTCGACGATGAACATCACGATCTCGCCGGGCGCATCCTCGCGCTCGAAGATCGTCCCGAACATGTGGTCCGGCCCGAGATTGGAGACCCAGGGCAGCACGCCGCGCACGACGTAGCCGCCCTCGACCTTCCGGCCCTTGAGCTTGAGCTTCTCGATGCCGAAGAAGCTCTTCATCGGGTTGGAGAGCCCGGTGCCGCCGAGCAGCCGGCCGCTCGCGGCATCGTCGAGCAGACGCTCCTTGAGCGCCTTGTTGTCCGAATTGGCGATGTACCAGACCAGCGTGTTCTGGCACCACGCCATGAACGCTGATGCGCCACAGACCTCGCCGATTGCAGCGATCGAATCGATGGCGCAGTTCAGATCCGCCGTCCCATCATCGGGCACGTGGCTGCTCCACGCGCCGACCTCGCCGAAGCGGCGGAGAACGTCAGCCGGATACACCGTTCCGGCGTCGATGCCGCTGGCCAGCGGCGCGAGCTCGTTGCGCGCGATCGCCGCGACCTGCTCCACGGTCGACGGCACGGGCATGACGCCCGCACTGTCGACCGCCAGATGATGTCCGAGTGAACCCATGATGCCCTCCGCTACGCGTGGTCTCGAGCCCGGCTCAGACGCCGACCTCGAGATTGACGGGGCGCGTGAAGGTGTTGGCGACGGGCGACCACTTCTTCACATGGTCGACCAGGGCCTGGACCTCCTCCTTGGAAATGCCTTCGCATTCCATGTCGACCTTGACGCGGACGTCGGTGAAGCCCACCGGCTTGTCGCTGACATCGCCGGTGCCCCACACCGCGGTAATGTTGAGATCGCCCTCGAGCTCCAGCTCGAGCTTGTTGACGGTCCAGCCGCGATGCACGGCGTTGGCATGCAGGCCGACGGCGAGGCACGAGCCGAGCGCGGCGAGCGAGGCCTCCGACGGATTGGGCGCGGTGTCGTCGCCGAGCAGGCCCGGCGGTTCGTCGACGATGTAGGGCGCGAGATTGCGGATGTAGTTGGCGTGACGGAACTTGCCCTCGGCCACCGTCTTGCACTTCAAGGTCTTGATGACCTTCGGATTGGCCTTGCCGTTGGCGATGAGCTGCTCCAGCCCACCCTTGTCGATGGGCGCGAGGCACCCCGTGAGTGCCGTCTTCTGAACCACCGCGGTCATCTCTTTTTCTCCCTGGGATCGAGGATACAGAACGGTCTGTTTCCTGCACGAAGCATGCCAACGACGCTGAAATTCAAAAGGCCGAACGATCTTCGCGGCTTATCTGATTGCGGCGGAAAGCGGCCCCGTCCCCTCCTGCCCAAGTGCGATGCAGAATGCTGCCGGCCGCGATCAAAATGAGCGCAGTGCTGCTTCATCGGCATCAGCGGTCTTGCTGACTCGGGCGCACAGCGACTAAGCTCACGTGCATGGGCAAGTCAGTTGCAGTCAAACGGGCAGGCAAGAAGCAGGCGATCGCGAGAACGATGGCGGTGGTCGACGACGAGTCTGCGCGCGGCCGCCTGCTCGGCGCGGCGACGCGGCTGTTCTGCAAGAACGGCATCAACGCGACCGGGATCGACGCCATCATCAGCGAGGCCGGTACCGCGAAGACCACGCTCTACAAGCTGTTCGGATCGAAGACCGCGCTCGTCACGGCGGTGCTCGAGAGCGAAGGCAGGCATTGGCGCGAATGGTTCATCGCGGAGATCGAGTCAGGCGGCGGCGATGCTGAGACCAAGCTCGCGCGGATCTTTCCGGCGCTGAAGAGCTGGTTCGGCGAGGAGCGCTTCTACGGCTGCCCCTTCATCAATGCCGTCGGCGAGCACGACAAGGATCAGAAACAGTTCCGCACCATCGCGATGCGCCACAAGAAGGTGGTGCTGGCGCATATCGAGAAGCTCGCGAGCGAGATGGGGGCTGTGGAGCCTGAGAGCTTCGCGCATCAGCTCGCGCTCTTGATCGACGGCGCGATCGTGGCGGCGATGGTGTCGCGCAATCCCGAGGTCGCCGACACGGCCGGGCTGGCAGCCAGTGCGCTGTTCGAGCCGGCGAAGCTGAAGGCCGGCAAGCGCAGCAGCAAGGCGGGCACGCAGCTCGCAGCGGTGTGAGCTCGCCTGCTCTGCCGGGCCAGCAGTCGCTGCTTAGCGGAAATAATCCATCACCAGCCTCACGTCGGCCTGGTCCGCGGCTGCGCCGTTGAGGCTGGCGTCGATGACGCGGCGGCAGGCCGACACCACGGCCTCGTCACCGAGCTCGTTTGCCGCTTCGAGCACGTGCCAGGCCGCATCGACGGCGGCGCGGTCGGTCGGCATCTCGCGACCACCGGGTCGTCGTCCGTCGCGCAACTGGAAGTCCAGATCCTTCATCCGCGATCACCTGTCGTTTCACTGCCGGGCTCGCTCAATGCGCAAGGGCGCGCGGCGTGCTGCGCTTGGCGGGATTCTTGCGCGATTGATAGAATTCGAGCACGCTGCGCGAGGTCTGCACCTGGATCTTGGCATAGTCGCGCTCCAGGTCCTGCAGCTCGCCGGCGGTGATGCGATTGTCGCGGGCACCGAGGAAGGCGAGCGCCATGGTCGTATCCCAGGCGAAGTCGAGCGCTCTGGCCAGCATCAGCAGCATTTCGCGATCACGGTCGAACAAAGCCCGCTCGACCACATCGACAGGCAGTCCCGACAGCAGCGCGAGCCCGATCGTCACCTCCTCGACCTTGTGGGCCGTCGCATAGCCGGCAATGCTGCTCTCGTGCAGGTTGCCGAGGCGATGCTGGATCGACACGGTGCGCTTGGCGACGAAGTAGTTGCGCGAGCCCGGGCCGAATTTCGACTGCAGATCGCCGGCAATGTTGGCCACCGAGCTCTGGATCTCGCCGACCAGCTCCGGCCGCTCGCCGGCGAGCCGTTTGCCGACATCGTCGGAGGCTTTCGCGATCAGCTGCTGAAACAGGTGGCGGGGAATGTCGAGACGGCGCCCGAGATGCTCGGCCAGAATCGAGTCGTTCTCGGCGCGCTGCACCATGTGCAGGAAGCCGAAGCCTGACAACTGCGCGCCGTGATTGCGCGCCACCGCAGTGGCGACCGCACGGTTGCCACGCGAGGCCAGCACGTCGGTGACCGCCGGGCTCAAGGTCTTGCGCTCGGCGATCGCGAGCAGATGCGCCTGGCTCTTGGTGCTGGCGTTCTCGACCAGCGTGGCGTCGTCGAGCCGCTCGGACTCGCGCAGCACGGGGCCGGCGACCCAGATCTCGTCATCGAAGGCGAGCTTGCGGATGACGCTGGCCGGCGCATATTCGATTCTGGCGAGACGATCCGCGAGCTTGGCGCGCGCTTCGGTTTCGATCTCGTCGGCCAGCCGGCCGATCACCTCGCCGAAGGTCGCGATCTCCTCCTCGCAATAGCGGCCCGCGATCAGGAGATCGGTCGCATGCCACAGCGCGCGCTCGCGGCTGTCCGCGGTCCCCCGCGCAATCGCCTCTTCGAGGTCCCGCAACACCGATCTGGTCTCGTTCATGATGAAAGCCGCACGCCGCAAATGAGGAAAAAAGGCAACGCGAAACGATAGCGATCGAACGCGAGATTTCCGTAACTTCGCGGAGCACGATTTGACCGGGCATTTTCATTAAAATGCGCAGAGATCGCTTAAAGGTCATAGCCAAGACCTCACACGACGAACGACGCGCACGCCAGCAAGCGATCACGGCATGACGCTGAGAACGCGCGCCTCCGCCTTGGCGACCGATCGCTCGCCCGATGTCCGCGGGCACTCGGCGAGGGCCCGGTCGATCAGCCGCATGGCGTCGACCTCGCGGCTCTGGTCGAGCATCAGCTCACCGGCAAACAAGCTCGCCTCGCACCGCCGTATCCTGCGCATGGCAGGACCACCGCGGTCGGCCGCCGCGAGCACAGCCTCTGTCGTTTCCTGTCCGAGGAACAGGCGAACGATCGGCGCCGGCCATTTGCCCATGTCGATCTGCTTCGCCCTGTCGGCGAGTTCGCTTGCCAGACCTGCACGGCGGCGCGCCAGATCCAGCCACAAGGCCGCATCGGCATTTTTGGGATCCATCTCGCTGAGCCGCCTGAAATCGTCCTGCGACTGCTCCAGCAGACCGGCCTGGAAACTTGCAATCCCTAGTTCGCGATACGCCTGCGCGCGGTAGCCATCGCGCCCGAACGCCCGCCCCGAGCCAGACGTCGGCGCCGGTTCGCTCTCGCGCAGATCAGGGCCAGCGCGATCGAATGCGGCAAGAAGATCGGCCGAGGATTGCTGCGAGGATTGCTGAAGGACGATCTTGTAGTCGTCGATCGCATGGTCGACGTCTCCCTTGCGGAGATAGGCTGCGGCGCGCGCGAAACGGGCCTTGATCACATGCGGTGTGGCCGGCTTGCCGCGCTCGATCACCACGGTGCACCCGGCAATGCGCTCGTCGACGCCGAGATCGGCCGCGGTGGTGCACCGCTTCGCCGCCAACGCTTGGGCACTCGCCGACAAGCCTGAGATCAAACCGATGATCAGCACACAACCGAAAAACAAACGCCATCGTCGCGTAGCCATGAATCGTCGCATCGCCATGAATTGCCCCTTGGTATCGCCTCTCGTGCAGCGATTTAGCCAAAGCCGATCGGTCGAACCACAATCTGAAATTGCATTCACAAATCATCCTTCAGCCGGTGTAAACGGGATCGCAGACTCGGCCGCCCTTGGGTGCGGGATCATCTCCTCAGCGTTGTGAGCTGCGCTCTGAGGTTCAATCGGTGATTGTGCCGCCGAGTCATGCTTGGTCGAATGGACCAACGCCGGTCCTGGCGGCCGACCGGGGTCCGGCGCTTGAACTGGCCGGCGAAGCGGCGATCGCGGAACGCGCACGTCAGCGCGCACTCGGCATCGGTCGGGGTGCGGCGGAACAGCCACGCGAAAGCGCCCGAAAAACATATCCGAAAATCGGACTATATTATATACATAGTCCGAAAATCGGACTATGATATTCCGTCAGTGGGCGAGGCGGACATGGGGAAGCTCCACACCATCGGCAAGACGATCATCACCGTCTACGCCAATGACCATCTGCCTCCCCATTTTCACATCTTGCACCCAGATTTCGAGGCGCTGATCGTGATCGAAACGTTCGCCACCTACGCCGGCAGCCTGAAGGGGACGGCAGGAAGAGATGCGATGAGTTGGGCCGTCGAGAACATTCAGGCGGTCAAGACGGAGTGGAACAGGGTGAACCCACGATGGCCGATCCAATGAGGCCGGGAAAGTGAGGGAAGATGGATACGGAACTTCCGCGCATCGAGGCGGTGAAGGCCGATGCGCCTTTGATGACACTGAGGGTCCGGTGGCGAGGAAAACGGGTGCCGGACGAGGTGAACCTGAGCGGCTGGATTGCCACGGGCGGGGATATCCTCGCGCCGCTCCGCGATCCGCGGGCTTTTTCGCGCGCCGCAATTTCCGACTATGGCGCTGCCGTCACCTGGGACGATGGCGAGGGGGACCTGGCGATAGACGCGCTGCACCTGAACAAGCTGGCTCAAGAACAGAAACCGCTCAGCAATACTGAGCTTCGGACTTGGCAGAGCCGAATGCAACTCTCGAACAATGAATGTGCCGATCTCGTCGGGGTCAGTTTGAGCACCTGGAATTTGTATCGGGCCGACGCGAAGATCCCGCATCTTGTTGGTATCACGCTGCGCGCGGCGCTTCGCGACCCGCTGGTCATGCAGGCGCATCTTCGGCCGCGCGTCGCAGGCCGGCCCCGGAAGACGGAAAGCGAGAGCGGACGACGCTCTCGATAGTCCGGAATCATCGACATCGATGACACCAGCCTTGGCGCCCCCCCTTGCTCAGCCGCCTTGCCAGCACGACGGCTGCAGGTGCAACGAACAGATGAGACGCTCCGACGCACAGTCTCGGCCGATACCCGCAATGAGATTGCGACTATCCGGAATGAGAGGCCTTCGTTGTGATGCCGGCTAGTTCTTCTCAGCGATGATCGCCTGCAACCGCACCAGCTCGGCCTCCAGATCCGCCTCGACATCGGCCGTCGTCACCTCGGCCACGCGATAATCGCGCGCCTCCAGCCAGGCCCGGCGCGCGGCGCGGTCGGCGACCACGGCCTCGCTCTCGTCGGCCACGACCAGCTCGATCGCGAGGCGGTGGATGAAGGAGACGAAATCGGGGATGTGGCGGCCCACTGGCGTCTGGCGCTTGAACTGGCCGGCGAAGCGGCGGTCGCG
>JBARNF010000170.1:0-2244 GCA_049802835.1 Bradyrhizobium sp. | reverse complement strand
CACCGATGTTTCCGAGCAGAAATGCATTACCACGACCGGCCCAATAGGCCTGCTGGATATCAGTCAGCGGGAACGGCAGAAAGCGACCATCCTCGTCAGGAACAAGGGATGGTACCGGCGCTGCAGCGGCGGCCTCGCCTGCCACCCCATCGATATGGCGCGCCAACATTTCGATGGTCGGAGCTTCGAACAATTGACGAAGCGAGAGGTCGACTCCCATTGCTGACCGGATTCGATCGACCAGCCGAAGGGCTTGCAGCGAATGACCGCCGAGCTGAAAGAAGTTGTCACGGATACCGGGCTTGGTCCGACGCAGCACATGGGCCCAGATTTCCACCAGAGCGCGTTCAGTGTCGGTCCGTGCGGCGACATGATCGGCGGAATGCTGAGGGACGGAGGCGATGCCGCTCGACAGTCTTCGCCGGTCGACCTTGCCGTTTGCGGTCAGCGGCATCCGGTCGAGGACCACAACCTCGTGCGGTACCATGTGTGCCGGCAGGCGACTGGCCAGCCGGTCTCGCAGATCCTGCCGCTTCAAACGAAGATCACAGACGTCCTGCAACCGTTTGATGTGATGTAAATTGTTGAGGATAAGATGCTCGGATACGCCGAAATCGATCAGACAGGCGATTTCGCCGACGCCGATCGAATGCAGACGCTCGACAAGAGCGGCGCAGCTGCTGGGTGAACCCAGAAGAGAAATGTGACCGATATAGCGCTTCAAAAGCTCGTCGAGCATCAGCTCAGTGTTCACTTCGCCAGCTTCCGCGGAGATATTGCCCTCCCCGAGCAGGCGCCTCCTCAGCTCCGCGTGCGAGGCCAAATACCTGCGCATCGGTTCTCGCGCAACCGCCAGAGCTCCCTCATCGCTGTCTGCCACAAACGTATGGAGCATCACGGTGACAACGAATTTGGCAGGATCGAGTCCCTTCGATTGAAGCGTGCGTCGATAGCGCGCGATATTTTCCGCCAGCTCTTCAATCGACTGGTTGAGCAGACCTGTTAGTACGTTCAGACCGCTGTCCGCGGCGGCTTCGAAGCTACGCGTCGACCCGGAGGTTGTCAGCCATGCCGGAAGCTCACTCTGAATCGGTCGGGGAAGCGTTCGGACCGCCACATTCTGCCCTGCTCCGTTGCGGCGCTGGACTGCTTCGCCCCGCCAGAGCCGCCGCACCTCTTCGATCATGGTCAAGGTCTGTGCCGCTCGGTCGGCATAGCGCTGCGGAGCGAAGACAAAATCGTCGGCGAGCCAGCCTGGTGCAAAAGCCACTCCGGCTCTGCCGCAGGACAGATTGTCCACGACCGCCCATTCCTCTGCGACCCTGAGCGTTTCGTGCAGCGGCAGGACGACGCTGCCCGCCCTCAGCTTGACACGCGTGGTCGAGGTGGCAATCGCAGCCGCAAGAATCGATGGATTCGGATAGGAAGCGGCAACGTCGGTGAAGTGCCGCTCGGGCGTCCAGATCGCTGACAGTCCCAACTGATCAGCACGCCTCGCGCTTTCAAGATATAGACGATATATCTCCGACTGATTGTCGTTCCCGCCGCCCTCGGCGAAGTGGAACAGACCGAATGGCATTGCCGGCTCGGCCGTCGGTGGTCGTTGATGGGGAACGACATAGGCGACAAGACGCTGATCGACTGCTTCGTCACCCGCCACCACGACGGCCTGGGCCACTGCGTCATGCTCGGCCAGTACCGCCTCGATCTCGCCGAGCTCGATCCTGTAGCCGCGGATCTTGACCTGATGATCGAGTCGCCCAAGAAATTCGAGATTTCCGTCGGCGCGATACCGCACCAAATCGCCCGTGCGGTACAGCCGTGAACCGTCGCCAAACGGGTCTGGTACAAATCGCTCCGCCGTCAGATCTGCCCGATCCCAATAGCCGCGAGCGAGTCCGGCTCCGCCAATATAGAGCTCTCCAGCCGCCCCGATTGGGACGACATAGCCATCCTCGTCCAACACGTAAACGCGGGTGTTTGCAATCGGACGACCGATACAGGAGCTCCCAGCCGCGTCTAACCTGGCAAGTGTCGACCAGATCGTCGTCTCAGTCGGGCCATACAGGTTCCAGATTGAGGACGACATCTGCCCGAGTTGCGCGGGGAGATCGACCGGCATCGCCTCACCGCCACACAGGCATTTCAACCGCCTTGTTGGACGAAACCCCGCTTCGGCCAGCAGACGCCACGTGGACGGCGTTGCCTGGACGATGGTCGTCTCAGATGCGTCGAGCACCCGCT
>JBARNF010000169.1:0-10410 GCA_049802835.1 Bradyrhizobium sp. | reverse complement strand
TCCTTGAGGTTGCCGTGATGGTAGCCGCGCTCGGCGCGGCGCTCTTCCTTGCGCCAGCTCATGTGAAGGGCTTTTACATGAGCTGGGTGAAAGGAAGCCAGCGACTTTTAGGCGGGGCCAGCAGCCGAGGTGCGGGACGGGTTTGTCCCGTCGTCCCGTTCAGCTTGGGGCACAGGTCACCCGGAGTTGGCCTCGCTGCCGACCGCAAGCAGAATGGCGAGCCCTCCTAGTCTAGCCGCCGAAGCAGCTGCCACCCTCCCCTTGGAGGGGGAGGGTGGATCGCACGCGAAGCGGGCGAGTGGGGTGGGGTGAGCCCAGCAACCGGTCGGCATGGACTCGCTATATCAGGGGGCATGACCTCACCTGATATCGGGCACGGCCGATGAGGACAGTCTGTCACCCCACCCCGCTCCCATTCGCTGCGCTCATGGCAGCCGCCCCTCCCCCTTCAGGGGAAGGTGGTACCGAGGTCGCCGCGAGATCAGCGCGCACCGTCACAAACGCAGGACGCCGCAGCAAGCGCGAAGTTCACCTCAGCCGAGGTGCTCCGCCCTGCAGGCCGCTCAACTAACCGCCCGGGACCGGCAGCACCGGCATGATCTCGACCCGCTCGCCGGGGAAGATCGCAAAGTGCGGATGGTTCACGAACATCTTTGCGGCGTCCTCCTGCGAGGCGGCCCTGACGACCGTGAACGCACCCATCTCGTTCGTGATGTCGTTGACACCGCTCTTGTCGACCCGCTTGGTCTTGCCGAGCGGCCCGCCCATGGTGACGATCGCATCCTTGTACTTGTCGACCCAGGCGTGCCAGGCCGCCATGCCCTGCTGTCCCCGGGCGTTGCGCTCCGCCTCCGACAGCGCTTCCCAGGCCTGCCAGGCCGGGCTGGTCCTGCTGCCGAGAAAGACGGCGAGATAGGTGCTGCTGTTGTCGCTCATGGCACTTTCTCCTGCTGTAAAAAAGGGATTGATCAGGCGCGGCCGGCACGCGGAAGCTCGGCGAAACCGGCCGCGGCCTTCTGCACCTCTTCCGAAAAGTCCGTCATCTCCTGGACCTGGCGGATCTCGATGATCTCGTTGTCGGAGGCCGGGCATTGCTTCGCCCAGGCAATCGCCTCCTCACGCGAGGCGACCTCGATCATCCAATAGCCGCCGAGCACCTCCTTGGCCTCCGCGAACGGGCCATCAGTCACGACCGGCTTGCCGCCGGCGAACGAGACCCGCGCCCCCGTCGACGGCGGATGCAGTCCGTCCAGCGTGATCAGCACGCCGGCATCCTTGAGCGCCTCATTGTAGCGCATCATCGCCGCGACCCGTTCCGGATCGAGCTCGACGTCCGGCGGCGCGCTCTCGTAGCCAAGCGGGATCATCAGCATCATGAATCGCATCGTGCGTGCTCCTCTCCAGATTTTTTTCGATCAGCTCTTGGCGGCCTGCGCGCGCAGCCGCTCGACCCGCTCACGCAGCTCCGGCGCGAACGTCTCGCCGAAATCCTCGGCCGCATAGACCTGCCGGATCTCGATCTGGCCGCTCAGGAACGGCGCACGTTGCATGTGCTCGATCACCTCGCCGAGCGAGCCGGCCTTGATCATCCAGAAACCGGCGGCGAGATCGCCAGAAAAATCGAACGGGCCGCGCGCGACATGGGCCTGTCCATCCGAGAAATCGATCCGCGCGCCCTTGGCCGTTGGATGCAGGCCCTCCCCGGCCTCCATCATGCCGGCCTTGACCAGCTCTTCGTTGAACCGGCCCATGGCCGCAAATTCCTCGGTGCTCGGCAGGATGCCGGCTTCCGTGTCCTTGGTCGCCTTTACGATCACCATGAACCGCATGGTCGCTCTCCCTGATACTCTCAGGCGGAACTGGCCCGCCCTCGACAGTAAGACGATCCGGTTGCGGTCCCGCCGACACGGCCCTGGAATTATTTTGCAGGGCTGCCGGCTCAGTCCTGCGCCTGCGGGAACATGTGAAAATATGGCTCGGCCTCGGCGAGGACGCGCGCGACGGACGGCCGCGCCTTGAGCCGGTCGAGATAGGCCGGCACCGCATCGAGGTCATCGCCGAACGGTTCGACCTTCACGGCATAGAAAAGCGCCGGCAGGCCTGCACAATCGGCCAAAGTGAACCGGTCGCCCATCGCCCAGCCGCCCTGCGCCAGCTCGGCCTCGAGCATGGCATAGGACGTGCGCAGCCGCCTCCGTGCGTCCGCGACACCGAACGGATCGCGCGCATCCGCCGGACGCAGCCGGTCGCCGACGATGGCCTGCGTCGGCAAGTGGACGTAGAAATCGAGGAAACGGTCGCGCAAGCGCGTCTGCAGCGCCAGATCGGCATCGTCGGGAATGAAGCGCGTCGCGCCGCGATGATGCTGATCGAGATATTCGATGATGATGCTCGACTCCGGAATCGTGCGCTGTCGAGCGTCGTCACGCAGCACCGGAAACTTGCCGACCGGCCACAGTTTCAACAACGCGGCGCGATCGTCCGCGTCACCGAGATTGATCAGCTTCGGCGTGAACGGAACATCGTTCTCATAGAGCGCAATCAGCACCTTCCAGCAGAACGACGACAGCGGGTGATAGTACAGGGTGAGGGACATCATTTCGCTCCCGCTTGTCTTGGGGTGAGACCTTACTGATTCGAACCCGAGCTCGCGCGGCAGTGACGGTGCGCTCCCTCGCCCCGTTCTTACGGGGAGAGGGCTGGGGTGAGGAGCAGACGCACGGGTGGCGCGCATAGTTAGACCTGTACCCCCTCACCCGGATTGCATCTTGCGATGCAATCCGACCTCTCCCCGCAAGCGGGGCGAGGTGCACCGAGCGAGCCGCGAGATATGCGCTCACGCGTTCCGCACGGGGACATAACGCACGATCACGACGCCGTTCGAGAGCGCCCGACTGTCGATCAGCTTGAGCCTCACCGCTCGCCCCGGCTTGAACAGCGGCATTCCGCCGCCGAGCACGCGCGGACTGATCGCTATCCGAAACTCATCAATCAGATCATGCGCGATGAGCGATCACGCCAGGTCCGCGCTGCCGAACAGGAACAGGTCCTTGGCATTCTCTTTCTTGAGCCGGTCGACCTCGGCCGCGAGCGGCGCGCCCAGCAGATGCGCGTTGGACCATTCGAGACGAGAAAGCGTGCGCGACGCGACATATTTCGGCGCGCCGTTCATGAAGTCGGCAATGACGCCATTTGCTGCCGGCCAATAGCCCGCCATCAGATCGTAAGTCAGCCGGCCGAACAGCAGTCCGCCAGCCTGCTCCAGCTGGGCCTCGGACAGCTGCTCCAGCTCCGGGCCCCACACATCCTCATGCCATGAAATGTCGCCGCCCGGGCCCGCGACCATCCCGTCGAGCGTCACCAGGTTCCACATCACCAGCCTCGCCATCGCGCCACCTCCTCGACCGCTTGTGTTTTGCAACCGGTTGGAGGATGCCGAGACCGGTGCGATATTGCAAGTGGTTTATTCGCAACGACCCACCCTGGAATCCCGATGTCCGACGTCCAGCGCTCAGGCTGCCCGATCAACCTCACGCTCGAGGTGGTCGGCGACAAATGGAGCCTTCTGATCATCCGCGACATGATGTTCGGAAATCGCCGGCACTATCGCGAGCTGCTCGGCAGATCCGAGGAAGGCATCTCCTCGAACATCCTGGCCGATCGGCTGAAGACACTGCTCGAGGCCGGCATCATCAGCCGCCAGGACGATCCGAGCCACAAGCAGAAGGGCATCTATTCCCTGACCGAGCAGGGCATCGAGCTGTTGCCGATCCTCGCGCAGATGGCCGGCTGGGGTTACAAATATCTGCCCGTCTCCGAGGAGCTCGGCATCCGCGCAAAGCTGTTGAGGGACGGCGGGCCGAAGATGTGGGCCGAATTCATGGATGAGTTGCGCGAGATCCATCTCGGCGTGAAAAGGCGCAGGAAGGCGGGACCGAGCGTCGGCGAGCGGCTGCAGGCGGCTTACCAAAAGGTCGTCGCCGCCAAGAAAGCCGAGGCCGGCTGAACGTGATCCTGCGCGCCTCGCCCATGCATGCGGATGGTGCGATCCGCGCCCCTCCCCGCATCAGAACCGTGTGTTGTCAGCCCTGTAGCGCGACGATTTGCGCGGACTCCGTTCGGGAACCTGCTCCAGCTGCGCGATCGGACGCCGGTAGGTCTCGGCGCGGCGCAACCAGCCTGCCTCCCAGACGCGGTTGGACGGCAGATTGCGAACCCGCTGCTGCAGCACGACCTGCACCGCGTCGGAATATTCGGCGAGCACGGCTTTCGGCTCGGTGGTGGTGCCGTTCATCTTGAGCAGCACCTGTTTCAGACCCCAGCCCTGGCGCTGGCCGGTCTCTTTGTCCACCGCGGTCTCGGCCGGGTTGGTGCCCTCACCCTTGAAGTTGATGTAGTCGATCAGCGGATAGAGGTCGTCGGAGGCGCGGACGACGCGCGAATACTGCGCGACGATGTGCTCGCGTTCGGCACCGTCGGGCGTGTTGGCGAGGATCTTGTCCATCGCGCCCTGCGCACGCGCCACCAGGAACTGCGCCTGCTCCGCCATCGTGTTGAGCAGGAACTGGCGCAATTGGCGCATCTGCGGCGAATTGAAATTCCGCTTGAAGTCGGCCCGGCTCGTCCACGGGCACGCTGGGATCGGCGTCTTGTCGAGCCATGACGGAAGCGGCGTCTTTCCCTTGCGGAGAAATGCAACCAACCCAGGAAAGCCTTCTTCGAACGGCGGTTTCGCGGTGGTTGGATACCAGATGAAATGCCCGATGCCGAGCGAGGCGAATTCCTCGCCCGCATTCCACGATGTGATCGCGTCGCGTCTGCCGCCAGCTTCATTGAGCCAGATCTTGCGGCCGATCATCTGCGCCACGTCGGCCGGCAGCGCTCGTTGCGGGACGGTTAGATTCTTGGTGTCCTTGGCATCGCGCCCCGCAGTCCGGGCGTCGCCCTTGCGCTCGGCCGTGACCGGCTTCGAGGGCTCAGTCGATGGCACGACCACCTTCGGACCCGGCGTCTGCGGCTCCGGCTGTCGCGCCATCTTATCGGACTCCGTCTGGGGGGCCGGGGACGGCGGCGCTGCGTCACGCGCGCTCTGCTCATTCTCCGCAGGCCTCACCTCAGCAGGCTTCACCTCAGCAGGCTTGGTCTCTGCAGGCTTGGTCTCCGCATGCCTTGCACCGACCGTGCCGTCCGCCAAGGCGGCCCTGCTTGCCACCAGGCTGAAGACGACGCAGGACAGCAGCAAGGCGCCACGCGCGAGCTTGGAGCCATTCGGCCTGCTCGCATGCGCCTGTCGCTCCGTGCTCCGGCTGATGGTTGTGATTCGCTGGCTGATGAATTGACCGCCCATGTCGATTCTACCGAGACTCTGACTCTACGCTACCAGTTCTGGATTCGCCCACGGCGCGACCCGACGGGCAAATCAGCCGACGGCGTAAAGGTCGCATCCCGGACGGAACTCTCTCTTGGGGCCTCCGGCGCGGCCACGAATTCGCTGCGCCAAAGAGCTTTTTTCGTGAAGACTTTCAAGCCGATCACCCTTGTCCGGTCCTTCCCGTAAAAATATTCTTCTTTCGCTTTTCCAGAATTAATGCTCTTCTAACCACATCCTGTTCCCGGTCGAGAGGGACGTTTCGCGGTCGTCACGAACGTGGGGAGCGGGGTGCGGTGGACGCGTCGATGTTGCAGCGTGGAGCATGATTCGGAACCGGAGAGCGTTGACGCGCATTGCGCCACAGCTTTCCGACAAGATCATGCTCATATGAAGGACACGCAGACGAACAACGCGGCGCGTACGGCGAAATCGTGTGGTCCTGGCATCCCGATGCTGATGCCGTGTCCGGTGCGTGTGTGCATTGTGGCAGAAACGGGGGCAAGACAGCCGGTCCCCGGGGAGATCACGTATAAGCCGTCGACCCATCGCGCGGGGAAGGCCGGGATGTCCCAGCCGAACCTGTGGTTCCTGCCCCGTGCACTTTTTTCGCACGGGGGCCATGGGGGCGGCGAGCTCCCGGTCTTCCCTGCGCCCTCCGGCCAGCGAGGGACGCGAATACCAGCAAGACTCGGACGCCATTGCGCCGCGAGCACGCGAACCGATGCGTCACTTACTACCTTTGGCTGTTTGACAAGGGCTCTGAACTTCGCTGCGCTCCCCTGTCCGCGGATCCGCCGATTGAACGCACACTGACAATTGTGACGGCCTTCACAGGCTGTTCCAAGCCGCGCGTGTTAGGACAACGAATATCAAAGAGCCGGGCCGCCGGCCGGAGGAGCCGACTGCAGTGACGGAATCATCGACGACGGCGTTGAATGAAAAGGTCGCCCTGATCACCGGGGCGGCGCGCGGCATCGGGCTTGCGACCGCCAAGAGATTTCTCGACGAGGGCTGGCACGTGGCCCTGCTCGACATCGACAAGACCCTGCTGGACGACGCGACGTCCGCTCTCGACTGTTCCGAGCGGACGCTTGGGCTGCATTGCGACGTGTCCGATGCGGCGATGGTGGCGGACGCTCTGGAAAGTCTCACCAACCGGTTCGGCCGTCTCGATGCACTGGTCAACAATGCCGGTGTCGCACGCTTCGCTCCGATCATGGAAACCAGCGAAGCCGACTGGCAGCGCATCCTCGACGTCAATCTGACGGGGCCGTTTCTATGCACGCGGGCCGCGGTGCCGCTGATGCGCGAGCATGGCGGCACCATCGTCAACATCACCTCGATTTCGGCCGTGCGCGCCTCCACCCTGCGCTCGGCCTACGGCACCAGCAAGGCGGCGCTCGCGCATCTGACCAAGCAGCTTGCGGTCGAGCTCGCCTCCGCCGGCATCCGCGTCAACGCCGTCGCGCCCGGGCCGGTCGAGACGGCGATGGCCAGGGACGTGCACACGCCGGAGATCCGCGCCGACTATCACGATGCCATTCCGCTCAACCGCTACGGCCTTGAAGCGGAGCTGGCGGAAGCCATCTTCTTCCTCAGCTCCGAGCGATCGAGCTACATTACAGGCCAGGTCCTGGCCGTGGACGGCGGCTTCGATGCCGCCGGAATCGGGCTGCCGACCTTGCGCGGTCAACGCAGGAACGCATGACACGATGCCGAGCCGGATGCGCATCATCCTGACCTTGCTGCTCGCGGTCGCATTGTGGGTGATCGCGACGATGCTGGCGCGCGCCGATGTCCGCATCATCTCCTCGCCCGGCGGCGAGGTCGGGCCGTTCCTTGAGCTGTTCGAGAAGGTGCGCGCCTCCGGCGAGCGTGTGATCATCGACGGCCCGTGCCTGTCGGCCTGCACGCTGGTGCTGAGCCTTCTTCCGGAGGAGCGCATCTGCGTGACGCGGCGCGCGGTGCTCGGCTTTCACGCCGCTCGGTCGATCGACCGGCGCGGCCGCACTTACGCGGAGCCGGAGGCCTCGAAGCTGGTGCTCCAGACCTATCCGGCGCCGGTGCGCGGCTGGATCGAGCGCCGCGGCGGCCTGACGTCGCGGCTCCTGGTGCTGCGCGGACGCGAGCTGAAGGCGATGTACGCCTCCTGCCGGTAGCGCCCTCAATAGCCGTCAGCCGGGCAATTGATCATCCAGGGAATGCCGAAGCGATCGACCCCCATGCCGAAGCCCTTGGACCAGAATGTCTTGCCGAACGGCATGGTGACGGTGCCGCCTGCGAGCAGCGCGTGGAATTTGCGCTCGGCCTCAGCGGGATCGGTGATCTGCAACGAAACGGAGATTCCCTGTGTCGTCTTGAAATATTCGGGCGGCGAGTCGGATGCCATCAGCACGTCACCGCCGATCGAGAAGCGGACGTGCATGATCCTGTCCTTGTGCTCCGGCGCACACGGCATCTCCGGCGGAGCCTCGCTGTTGCGCATCATCATGTCGATCTTGGCGCCGAGCACGCCCACATAATGATTGAGCGCCTGCTCGCAGTTGCCGTTGAAGGTTAGATAAGGGCAGATCATGTCATCCTCCTTGGTTGAAAGGTCATCCGTCAGCGCAACTGCGGCAGCAACCTGCGCAGGCGGCGGTCGCGCAACCACAAGCCGCCCCACACCATCAGCCCGAGATAGAGGCCGAACAGAACGTGGCTGAACAGCGGGCTGCCGATGCGGACATGCGAGGCGATCGCGCCACCGAGATAGCCGGTGAGCAGGATCGCGCCGACGAACGACGTCGGCGGCAGCGCATAAAGCATGGTACAGACGATCGTGATGAGGCCGAGCGCGCGCGCCGTGGTGTCACTCGCGCCGTAGCCCATCTGGTCCAGGGTCTGCGTGACGACCCCGAGTGGAACGAGCTTGATCGCGCCATCGAACAACAGGAACAGGGTCACCAGCCCGCTCAGGGCGCGACCGCTCCACAATTCGGCGCGCGAGACCGGCGCATCCAACGTGACCATCGACATCTACCACTCCTCTTCGTGATGCTGCTCCAAGGACGAACGAGCGATCACCCCGCCGACACCACGGCTAAGAATTCCGGGCCGATCGTCGGCCGTGGCCCGAGCGCATCTGACCACGGTTCATCGGCCCGCCTGGGCCGTCGCCGTCGCGCCGTCCCGCATCAGGCGGTCGAGCTGCATGCGGATATGCGCAGCCTCGGTCGAACTGTGCGCCAACGCGATGGCGCGGTCGAAGGCTGTGCGCGCCTCATCATTGCGCCCGAGCTGCATCAGCAGCGCGCCACGCACGCCGAAGAAATAGAAGTAGTTGGCGAGCCGCGTCTCCAGCGGCGCGATCATGTCGAGCGCCGCCTGCGCGCCGCGGACCTTGGAGGCCGCCACGGCACGGTTGAGCGTCACGACCGGCGAGGGCTGCACGACCTCGAGCGCGCCATAAAGCAGGTCGATCTGCGTCCAATCGGTATCCTCAGGCCGCGCGGCACGCGCATGCAGCGCCGCGATCGCCGCCTGGATCTGGTAGGGCCCGCTGCGGCGATGGCGCATCGCCTTGTCGATCAGCGCCAGCCCCTCCGTGATCATTGGCTCGTTCCAAAGCGAGCGATCCTGATCTTCCAGGAGGATCAGCGCTCCCTCGGCATCGAAGCGCGCCGCGATGCGTGCATGCTGCAGCAGGAGCAGCGCCGTCAGCCCCATGATCTCCGGTTCGCCCGGGAACAGCCGCAGCAACAGCCGCGCCAGCCGGATAGCCTCCTCCGACAACGGCTTGCGCAGCTCGGCGGTCTCACCGCTGGCCGAATAGCCCTCGTTGAAGATCAGATAGATCATGGCGGCGACCGCCACCAGGCGCTCGGAGCGTTCGACCGCGCCTGGGGTCTCGAACGGCACATCGGCCTGCGCGACGCGTGCCTTGGCGCGCGTGATCCGCTGCTCCATCGCGGCCTCGCTGACCAGGAAGGCACGGGCGATCTGCTTCACCGTCAGCCCGCAGACCACGCGCAGCGCCAGGCCGATCTGCTGCGTCGCCGGCAGATCCTTGTGGCAGCAGATGAACAAGAGCCTGAGGATGTCGTCGCGATAATGCGAGCCGTCGAGCCGGTCGGCGAGGACGCTCTCGGCATCATCGAGATCGGAGATGGCTTCGTCGTCCGGGAGCGGCTGCTCGCGGCGGCCGCGCCGGACCTCGTCGATCGCTGCGTTGCGGCCGACCATGATTAGCCACGCCGCCGGATCCCGCGGCGGCCCGTTCTGCGGCCAGCTCTTCAGCGCGCGCAGGCAGGCGTTCTGGAACGCCTCCTCGGCCGTATCGAGATCGCGGAAATAGCGCAGCAGCGCGCCGACCGCCTGGGGACGTGCTGATGTCAGGGCCGCGTCGATCCAGGCCGCATCGGTCATGCCAGCGCTCCGCCGGGTCTGAACGTGCCGACGGGACGGATCTCGTAGGAGCCGCCCGGATTGGCCTCGCCGAGCTCGCGCGCGACCTCGACCGCCTCGTCGAGATTGTGGCAATCGACGAGATAGAAACCGAGCAATTGCTCCTTGGTCTCGGCATAGGGACCATCGACCACCAGCGGCGGATCGTCCTTGCGCAGGGTCGTGGCGGCCGTGGTCGGCAGCAGCCGGGCCACCGGTCCGAGCCGTCCCTGCTTGGCAAGCTTCTCCTGCACGACGGCAAGCTTGGCCATGACCGCGTCATCCTGGTCCTTGCTCCAGGAGCAGACGAAATCCTCGTCGTGATAGCAGAGCAGCGCGTACAGCATCGGAACACATCTCCTTCCATCATCAAGACGGCGGAGTATGCCTTCAGCCGACAGGCCGACGAAGAATTTTCGCGAGTTCCGTCCGCAGGAACAATCCTGCCTACCAGGAGATGCCGTATTTGGCGGCGATTTTCCGCGCCCGGGTCTCCTGGGCGCTCTCGCGCGGCTGTCTGCGGCGCCCGGCCTGCCGCTGCGACTGGCCCTGGCCGGCGGCGCTCTGGTCACCCTGGCTGCCCGCTCCCTGCGCCATGGCGGACGGCGCAGCAC
>JBARNF010000168.1:0-2679 GCA_049802835.1 Bradyrhizobium sp. | reverse complement strand
GTCAAGGAGAGCCTGCTCAAGTTCGACGCGACGCCGCTCTTTCCGGAGCGCATCGCCCATACGGTCCCATACAAGCTGTCGGACGCCGAAGCCGCCCTCTACAAGGCCGTGACTGACTACGTTCGCGACGAGTTTAACCGGGCCGAGGCCCTGGAGAACGACAAGCGAGCTGGTACAGTCGGCTTTGCCCTCACCATCCTGCAGCGTCGGCTCGCCTCCTCACCCGAAGCGATCTACCAGTCGCTGCGGCGTCGCCGCGAACGCCTGGAGATCCGGTCGCGTGAGCTGGAAGTCCTCCAGCGCGGCGGTCAGGTTAGTGGAGCGGTATCCGCGCAACCACCCGTGCTGGACAGTGAGGACGTGGAGGACTTGGAAGAGGCGCCGGAGGCCGAAGTCGAGGCCGCCGAGGAGCAAATCCTCGACCAAGCAACCGCAGCGCGCTCCATTGAGGAGTTGCGCATCGAGATCGAGACACTGAAGCGCCTTGAAGGACTTGCCCTCGCCATCCGTCGCAGCGGCGAGGACAAGAAGTGGCGGGAGCTCGCGAGCCTGCTTGGCGAGATCTTCACGACGGCGTCAATCGCCAACGCCTTTGCTGAAAACGAGGTCTCTTACGACGCTGGCGGCCAGCAGTCCCCCAAGCCGAAGCCGTCGCCACATCAGAAGCTCGTTCTGTTTACCGAGCACCGCGATACTCTGAATTACCTGCAGAGCCGTATCACAACGTTGCTTGGGCGACAGCAGGCAGTCGTCGTCATCCACGGCGGCATGGGACGCGAGGAGCGCTTGAACGTCCAGGAGGCGTTCAGGCACGACCCAGAAGTTCAAGTCCTGCTAGCGACTGACGCCGCTGGCGAGGGCATCAACCTCCAGCGGGCCCACCTCATGGTCAACTATGACCTTCCATGGAATCCGAACCGGCTGGAGCAGCGCTTCGGTCGAATCCACCGCATCGGTCAGACCGAGGTATGCCATCTCTGGAACCTGATTGCGGAAGAGACCCGCGAGGGCGACGTTTATCTCAAGCTTTTAGAAAAGCTGGAGCAGGCTCGCCAGGCTCTCGGCGGCCAGGTGTTCGATGTGCTGGGCAAACTCCAGTTCGAGGGACGACCGCTGCGCGAACTGCTGATCGACGCCATTCGCTACGGCGAGCAACCCGAGGTACGCGCGCGCCTTACGCGGGTGGTCGAGAACGCCTTCGACCGGAGCCAGTTGCAGGACCTGCTGGAGGAGCGCGGGCTCGCTCACGACACGATGGACGTCACGCGGGTGCGCCGCATCAGCGAGGACATGGAGCGCGCCGACGCTCGGCGGTTGCAGCCGCACTATATTGAATCCTTCTTTCTGGAGGCCTTCCAGCGGCTCGGCGGCACCACCAAGCGGCGTGAATCCGGCCGCTATGAGATCACCCACGTCCCGGCACCGGTGCGAAATCGCGATCGGCTGATCGGCTTCGGAGAGCCGGTTCAGCCGCGCTACGAGCGGGTCGCCTTCGAAAAGGACCTGGTCACGCCTGTCGGACAGACACCGGCCGCCTTTCTGTGCCCGGGCCATCCCCTGCTCAATTCTGTCATCGACCTGACGCTGGAACGCCAGCGCGATCTGTTACGTCGCGGTGCCGTGCTCATTGATGAGCGCGATGCGGGAGCGCACCCCCGTGTCCTGTTCTTCCTCGAACACGCGATCCAGGACGCGAGCCTGACCAGGAGTGGCGAGCGCCGCGTCGTCTCGAAGCGTTTGCTGTTCGTGGAGATTGACCGCGACGGCGTGGCGCGGCACCTCAACTACGCGCCCTATCTCGATTATCGAGCGCTGAATGCGGAGGAGCCCGGCCTCGCCGACATCCTGACGCGGCCGGAATGCGGCTGGATCGGCCGCGAACTCGAGGGCAAGGCGCAGGCGCACGCTATCGCCAAGGTGGTGCCGGAGCATCTTGCCGAGGTCCGCGACCGAAAAATCGCCCTGCTCGACAAGACCGAGGCCGCGGTCAAGGAGCGGCTCACCAAGGAGATCAACTACTGGGATTTTCGCGCCGAGCAGCTCAAGGACCAGGAACGCGCGGGCAAATCAAACGCCCGGCTCAATTCTGGCGAGGCGCGCAAGCGTGCGGACGAACTGCAGGCGCGCCTGCAGAAGCGCATGGAGGAGATCAAACAGGAACGTCAGCTCTCTCCTCTGCCGCCGGTCGTGCTCGGCGGCGTGCTGGTCGTGCCGGTGGGCCTTCTCGGCGCCATGACCGGACGGCCTTCGTCGGAAGTTCCTGCGGCGATTGATACACAGGCGTCGGCGGCCCGCGCGCGAACCATCGTCATGGAGGTCGAACGCGGCCTCGGCTACGTGCCGGTCGACCGCGAACTGGAAAAGCTCGGCTATGACGTCGAGAGTGCGATGCCGGGAACCGGCAGACTGCGATTCATCGAGGTCAAAGGCAGGGTATCGGGGGCGGAGACGATCACAGTCACGAAGAACGAGATTCTCTATTCGTTCAACAAGCCCGACGACTTCATTCTTGCAATCGTCGAGTTCTGCGATGGCGGCGAGCATAAGACCCACTACCTGCGGCGCCCGTTTCACGGGAAGGGCATTACGACGGAATTTTCAGGTGCGACCGTCGATTTTCCGTTCACGCGATTGATTGCCGAAGGAGCTGTTCCGTCATGAGCGACGAAGACAATGCAG